>JBFJMD010000174.1:0-5790 GCA_041634115.1 Thermoanaerobaculia bacterium
CGCTCGGCCTTGCGCTTCGAGAGCAGCACGTGGCCCTCGACGTCCTCGGTCTTCTCCAGCAGCACGTCGACCTTTTCGCCGACCTCGACCTTGAGCTCCCCGTCGTAGCCGGTGAACTCCTCGATCGGCACCAGGCCCTCCGACTTGTAGCCCACGTCGACGACCACGAAGTCGTCGGTCACGTCGATGACCTTGCCGCTGACGATCTCTCCCTCGGTCAGGTGGCGCATGCTCTCGTCGTAGAGCGCCACCATCTCGTCGTAGCCCAGCTCCTCTTTCTTCTCCTTCGCCGCAGAGTCGCCCTCGCTCTCGGGCGCCTTCTGCTGCTCTTCGATGGATTCCATCGGGAAACTACCTCCTGTGTGATGAGATCAGGCTTCCGCCTGTCCCGCCCGGCTGGCCAGGTGGGGGTCGAGTTCTACTTAAACTATTGAGAACTCGGAATTTCAGAGTATAGGGAGCCGCCTCCGGAGTGTCAACCCGGGAGACCCTCGCGGCCCCCGGACCGTCCCGCCCGGGCCAGCGCCGCCCCGATCTCCCGCCGTACCTCGTCGACCCTCTCGCCGGCGAGCGCCGCCGTCAGCGCGCGGGTCGCCTCGCCGCCGCCGATCTCGCCCAGCGCCCAGGCGGAGTGGCCCCGCACCACCGGCGTCCCCGAGGTCAGGGCGCGGCCGAGCGCGCCGACGTAGCGCGCCTCGCCCCGGTTGCCCATCGCCAGGGCCGCGTTGCGCTGCAGGCCCTCGAGCTTCGCCCGCTTCATCGGGCTGCCGCGAAAGGCCTCGACGTACGCCTCCCGGCCCATGGCCAGGAGCCCCGCCAGGTCGATCTTGGCGCGGCGCGGGTCGGGCGCCAGCGCCGGGTCTGCCCCCGGCGACGGGTCGGCGTTCACCGGGCAGACCTCCTGGCAGACGTCGCAGCCGAAGACCCAGTCGCCGACCAGCCGCCGCGCCGTCTCCGGCAGCGCCCCCCGGTGCTCGATCGTCCAGTAGCTGATGCAGCGATTGCCGTCGAGCCGGTAGGGCGCCGGCAGGGCGCCGGTCGGGCAGGCCTCGAGGCAGCGGCTGCAGGTGCCGCAGAGGTCCGCGAGCGGCGCGTCCGGGGCGAGCTCGAGGGTGAGGAACAGCTCCCCGAGGAGGAACCAGGAGCCCCCGTCCGGATGCAGCAGGTTGGTGTTCTTGCCCACCGCCCCGAGACCCGCCCGCGCCGCCAGCTCGCGCTCGAGCACCGGACCCGTGTCGACGTAGGGGCGGGTGCCGGCGCCCGGGAAGGCCTCCTCGACCCGCGCGGCGACGGCCGCCAGCCGCTCCTCCATCACCTCGTGGTAGTCGCGGCCGCGGGCGTAGCGGGCGACCCGCGCCCAGAGGTCGCCGGCGGCCTCGGCTCCCGGCGCCGGAGCGTACTGGAGGGCGACGCAGAGCACCGAGCGGGCCCCGGCGAGGAGCCGGGCCGGGTCGAGCCGCGCCTCCACCCGCCGCTCCATGTAGCCCATGCCGGCGTGGTCGCCGCGGGCGAGCCAGGCCAGGAAGGCCTCGCCGTCGCGCGAGCGCTCCAGGCGGGCCACCCCGGCGCGGTGGAACCCGGCCTCGAGCGCCCAGCTCTTGAGGCGCCGGGCCGCCTCGGAAGCGTTCACCGTCGGTTGTGGTTACCGATGAAGCGGCCCCAGTGGCGCGAGCCCAGCTTCTTGATCGTCGCGATCCGCTCTTCGGCGAGGTGGTCGGCGGCGACGAAGGTCGGGACCTCCTTCTCCTTGGAGATCTCGAAGACCCGCATCAGATTGATGTAGATGCCCCGGGTCATGCGCTGCGCCCGCTCCTGGTTGTAGTCGCCGGAGAGCTCGTTGTAGACGTTGATCAGGCCGCCGGCGTTGACCACGAAGTCCGGGGCGTAGAGGATCCCCCGCTCGTGCAGCGCCAGGCCGTCGCGGCGCTCGTCGTCGAGCTGGTTGTTGGCGGCGCCCGCGACGATCTTGCAGCGCAGCTCGGGGATCGACCTCTCGTTGAGCACCGCGCCGAGCGCGCAGGGGGCGAAGATGTCGCAGTCGACGCGGGCGATCTCGTCGCTGGGGACCGGCTCCAGGCCGAACCTCTCCGCGCACTCCTCCACCTTCTCCGCGTCGAGGTCGGTGCCGAAGGTCTTGGCGCCCTCCTCGTGCAGGTAGGCGACGAGGTGGTGGCCGACGCTGCCCAGTCCCTGCACCGCCACGCTGCGCCCCGCGAGCGAGGGCTCCCCGAACTCCCACTTCGCCGCGGCCTTGATCCCCTGCAGGAGTCCGTAGGCGGTCACCGGCGAGGGGTCGCCGCTGCCGCCGTGGGCGGGCGAGACGCCGGTGACCCAGCGGGTCTCGGAGAGGATGATCTCCATGTCCTCCATGTCCGTGCCGACGTCTTCCGCCGTGATGTAGTCGCCGCCGAGCGAATCGACGTAGCGGCCGAAGGACCGGAACAGGGCCTCGCTCTTGTCCTTCTTGGGATCGCCGAGGATCACCGCCTTGCCGCCGCCCAGGTTGAGGCCGGCCGCCGCCGCCTTGTAGGTCATCCCCCGCGACAGCCGGAGGACGTCGGTGAGCGCCTCGTCGTAGGACTTGAACGGCCACATGCGGAGGCCGCCGAGGCCGGGTCCGAGCACCGTCGAGTGAACGGCGATGATGGCGCGCAGGCCGACGTCGGGGTTCGAGCAGAGCAGCACCTTCTCGTGACCCTTGGCGGCGAGCTGTTCGAAGATCTCCATGAGCACTCCTTCTGCGGGACGGAACGGCGCTCGATTGCCCGACTGCGGGCCGGGGAGCGGCTCTCTCGCAAATCTGCCTGGCGGCGGTCGCGGTCTCGTCTGATACCGCTTCGCGAACCGGGGGAGCGCCGTGCTGGCAGGGGCCGGGCCACCTTCCGAGCGCGGACGCCGCCGATTCTAGCGGAACGCTCGCCCGCCCGGCAATCGAGACGCGCCGGATCGGCTCAGCCTTCGGCCCCCTCCGCGCCGCCGCCCGCTCCCGGAGCCGCCGCGGTCTCCTGCGACAGAACGATGAAGTAGCGCAGGAAGTCGATGAAGACCGGCCGGTAGATGTCGTTGTGGCCGGAGATGATCTCGTTGTCCACCGCGACCACCAGCACCGGAGTGCGCGGCGGCGCCTTCGGCTCGCCGTCGGGCCCCGGGCCGTCGTCGCGCCTCAGCTTCGAGCCGGGAAAGTCCACCTCCGCGGCCAGCAGCCGGCCCGGCGTCAGCCCCGTCACGCCCATCTCCATCGCCAGCGGCTTCTTGTACTGGAAGCGGCAGAGGCACTCCTTTCTGCGGCTGCGATCGTCGCTGATCCCGCCGCCGCCGCCCGTGGCCTCGAGGAAGTGGGTGCGGAAGGGCTCGAAGTGGCCGACCGTGCGCCGGTCGGCCCGCTTCTGCAGCGGCTCCCGATACTTCCTGAAGCGGGTCGAGAACCACCGGCCGACCGGAAAGAAGCCCCTCGTCGCGCCGTCGCCCACCGAGGTGAAGATCCCCAGGACCGGCTGCTGGTCCTCGCGGTAGGTGCGGCCGCTCCGGTTCGCCAGCTCGTGCAGCGGAGCGTGGCGGGCGGCCTCGAAGGCGGGATTGACCAGGACCACGAGGTCGCCGAAGGGGCTCGGCTCGACGGTCCCGTCGAGCTCCCTCGGAAAGGAGCCCGCCAGGTTCTGGGCGACGGCGGAATAGACCACCGCGCCGCCGAAGCTGTGCCCGACGACCACCAGCCGGGTGGACGATTCGTCGCGGCGGTCCTGGATCCGCTCGCGCAGCCTCCCCAGCTCGAGGAGGAGCTGGGTGACGGCGCCCGAGCCTACCCGCTGGGCCGTCGATTTGCGGCTCCAGAACGTCAGGTTGGCGAGGCTGCCCTCGAGCGACAGGCCTCTCCAGCCGACGAAGATCCCGGCGATCTTGCGGGCCTGCCGGCCGCGCTCGTTCGCCATCTGCCGCTCGTCCTCGGCCAGCCGCCGCAGCACCTCGCGGAAGCAGGCGACGTTGGGATTGCAGAAGTGGGCGTTGTGCTTCCAGCCGTGGGTGAAGACGACCATCAGCAGGTCGCCGTGCTCCGATTCGGCCTCCAGGCTCTCGATCAGCCGCTCCATCTGGGTCCGGTCCCAGAACCAGCCCTGGTCGTCGAACTCGACGAAGCCGAGGAGGTATTCGTCGCCGCGCTCCTCGAGCGAGCTGCGCTCGCACACCCGGATCGCCTGGCGATAGTCGCTGCGGTCGCTGGCCGGCGCCTCGCAGGGCTCGTAGGCCGTCCGGTACCTCTCGAGCTGGGTGCAGCCCGAGGTCAGCAGGAGCGCCGCCAGGAAGAACCGTGGCCCGACTCGCATGAGCCCTCCTTTCCTTCCTCTTGCGCGTGAGGATGGCCGAGTATAGCGCGGCGGCGCTACCGCTTGCGGACCGCCGCCGCGATCCGCGCCGCGACCTCCTCGGCGCTCTCCAGCGAGGTGTCGATGCGAACGTAGCTCGCGTCGGCGGTCAGCGGCGATTCGAGGCGGCCGCGGTCGCGCCGGTCGCGCTCCACGACCTCGGCCTCCAGCTCCGCCCGCGAGACCTCGCTCCGGCCGCTCTCGCGCAGCTGCCGGTAGCGGCGCTCGACCCGCACCTCGGGCGGCGCGTCGAGAAAGAACTTGTGCGGGGTCTCCGGGAAGACCTTGGTGCCGATGTCGCGCCCCTCGAGCACGGCGCCGCGGCGGCGGGCGCAGTCGCGCTGCAGCTCGACCATCCGCCGGCGCACCTGCGGGTAGACGGAGACCTTGGAAGTGGCGTCGGAGACCTCCGGCGAGCGGATCCTCTCCCCCACCGGCCGCCCCTCGAGCCGGATCCTCACCCGCCCGTCGTCGCCCGGCTCGAGGTCGAGGTCCAGCCCCTCGGCCAGCGCTTCGACGGCCGCCCTGTCGCCCGGGTCGAGGCCGGCCTCGAGGACCTTGAGCCCGAGCGTCCGGTACATGGCGCCGGTCTCGAGGTAGGGCAGACCCAGCAGCTCGGCCACCCGCCGGGCCACGGTCGTCTTGCCGACCCCGGAGGGACCGTCGATGGCCACGATGCGCGGCTCCGCGGGGCTCATTCGGCGGCCTTGCGGCGGCGGCGGCGGGGCGCCGCGGGCGCCTCGCCCCGGAGGGCCGCGATCTCGGCCGCGGTGAGCTCGCGGTAGGCGCCGAGCGGCAGCCCGGGGTCCGAGACCGGGCCGATCGCCACCCGGCGCAGCTTGAGCACCGGGTGGCCGACGCGCCGGAACATCTCCCGGATCTGGCGGGTGCGACCCTCGCCGATCTCGACGCTCCACCAGGAGTTCGCGGCTTCGCCGCGCGCGGCCTTGCGGGCGCGGGGCGGGCGCAGCGCCCTCACCCGGGCCGGCCCGGTCGGCCGCCCATCGATCTCGACCCCGCCCCGCAGCCGGTCGAGCGCCCCGGGCTGCGGCCGCCCCTTGACCTTGACCCGGTAGGTCTTCTGGCAGCCGAACCGGGGATGCGCCACCCGGTGGGCGAGGTCCCCGTCGTCGGTCAGCAGCAGCAGGCCCTCGGTGTTGAAGTCGAGGCGGCCGACCGGCGCCAGCGCCTTCGGCCGGTGGCGGGGGGCGATGAGATCGAGCACCGTCGGTCGACCCTCGGGGTCGGAGCGGGTGGTGACGTAGCCGCGGGGCTTGTTGAGCAGCAGGTAGCGGTGGCGGACCGGGGCCGGCGCCACCCGCCGGCCGTCCACCTTGACCGCGTCGCGGGCGGCGTCGACCTTCTGCCCCAGCTCGGCGGGGGCGCCGTTGACGGTCACCCGCCCGGCGCGGATCAGGTCCTCCGCCCC
>JBFJMD010000175.1:0-5785 GCA_041634115.1 Thermoanaerobaculia bacterium
AGGTGCCGTAGTCGGCGACGAAGATGTCGAGGTCGCCGTCGTTGTCGAAGTCGAAGAACCAGGAGGGGAAGCTCGCCGCCTCCGGCTCGGTGACGCCGGCCTCGGCCGCGACGTCGGTGAAGGTGCCGTCGCCGTCGTTGCGGTAGAGGCGGTTGGGACCGAAGTTCGAGACGTAGAGGTCGGCGTCGCCGTCGTCGTCGTAGTCCCCCCAGGCCACCGACTTGGCGAAGCGCAGGTTGGTGACGCCGGCGGCGCGGGCGACGTCGACGAAGGTGCCGTCGCCCCGGTTCCGGTAGAGCTGCGAGGGGTAGGGGTTGCAGGTGCGGCCGATGAGCTGCAGCGGGTCGGCCTGCGAGATCGGCGACTCGTTGCCGACGTAGAGGTCGAGGAAGCCGTCGCCGTCGAAGTCGCCCCAGCCGGCGGCCTGGGTCGGGTAGGCGGGGTAGGCGACCCCGGCCGCCGCGGTGACGTCCACGAAGCGCCCCGCCGGGCGGTCGAGGTCGTTTCTCAGCAGCGAGTTGCGGATCTGGCCCATGTCGCCGAGCCAGGCGCCGCGCAGCACCAGGATGTCGAGCCGGCCGTCGTTGTCGTAGTCGGCGTGCAACAGGTTGAGGCCGCCGAGCTGGGCGTCGAGCCCCCACTCCTTCGAGACGTCGGTGAAGCCGCCCCGGCCGTCGTTGCGGAACCCCTTCATCGGCGTGCAGGGCTCCCACGAGGAGGTCACGATGTCGAGCAGCCCGTCGCCGTCGAAGTCGTCCAGGATGCTGCCGCCGGCGAGATCGAAGGTCTCGATGCCGACGAGGTTCGAGACGTCGCGCCAGCGCGGGAAGTCCGACTTGGGGCTGAACGCCTGGGGCGGCACCCGGTGGGGCTCCGGCACGCCGTCGGGGAAGTCGCCGGTGACCATGCGGGAGAGGTTCAGCAGCCAGCGGGCCTGGACGGCGTCGGGGCTCGTCTCGAGATAGGAGAGGAAGAGGTCGCCTGCCTTGCGGCCGCTCTCGCGGCGCTCGTGGACCGCGGCCGGATCGATCGGCAGGATGCAGCTCGCCGAGGCGTGCAGCCCGACGCAGTTCTCCTCTTCGGCGCGCCGGAAGTGGGCCATCGCCAGGCTCCAGTGCAGCGCCCGCGCGAGCACGGCGCGCTTCTGCTCGAACTGCGGATCGCCCGGCGGCGGGGCGGCGAGGGCGGCCCGCGCGCGCTCGATCTCGGCCTTGGCATCTTCGGTCCGGCCCAGGCGCAGCAGCTCGTCGGCGAGGCGGCCGCGCCAGTAGACGTCGGTCAGGGGATCTTCGGCCGGCACTTCGAGCAGGCCCTGGATGCGGGCGACGATGGCGCGGCCGAGGTAGACGTTCTCGCTCTCGACGACCCGCTTGCAGACGGCCTCGAACTCGGCCTTGGTCTCCTCTGGGGTGGCGTAGGCCGTGAGCTCGGCGGCGTCGGCCGGGACGGCGATGGCGGCGGCGAGAATCGGGGCGATGACGGCGGTGGGGAGTCTCTTCGACACGCGGCGATCTTAGCCCGAATGGAGCGGCTTCGGGCCGCGGCCGCGGAACCCGTCCGGGAGGGCCCTCGCGGGGCGCGGCGCGCTCTCCGGTGGTGCGGGGTCGCCACTGAGCGCGCCTCGTCGGGCCGCGCGCAGGGGTCGGAGGACTGCGGCGGTTCGGAGAAGCGCGTCCCTCATGGCCCCGTGACGGGCCCTCCCGGCCGGGCTCCGCGGCCGCTCCGGCGCGGGGTCAGATCGCTCCGGAGTGGATGCGGGTTCGGATATTCTCGCCGGGCGATGAGGTCGCCCGCTCTGCTGATGACCACCTGGCTGGTTGTAGCCGCTCCGGCTTTCGGGGAGGTGGCATCGGGAGCCGTCGAGAGGCCCGCGAGCCCGACGAGAGGTCCGGAGGAGCTGCTGCGGGAAGGCGCGGCGCTCGCGGCGGCGGGGGACTTCGAGGGGGCGGCGGAGCTGGCGGAAGGGGCGGTCGGGGTGGCGCCGGAGAGCGCCGCGGCCTGGGCGCTGCTGGGGCGGGCGCGGGTCCTGGCGCGGCGGTACGTGACGGCGGAGCCGGCGCTCGAGCGGGCGGTGGCGCTGGCGCCCGAGGACCTGCGGTCGCGGCTCTATCTGGCGGCGGCGTACTGGGAGAACGGCCGCCTCGACGAGGCGGAAGGGGCCTTCCGCGCGGCGCTCGCGCGCAGCGGCGGCGGCTTCGTGCCGCTCTACCAGCTCGGGCGGCTGTTGCTCTGGCGCGGCGCGGCGGCCGAGGCGGCACAGGTGCTGGCGCGGGCGGCGGCGATCGAGCCGGGGGCGGCCGACGTCGCCCTCGACCTGGCGCGGGCGCTGGAGCGCTCGGGCGACCTCGAGGCTGCGCGGGGCGCCTTCCGGCGGGCGGTGGAGCTGGCGCCGAGCGACGCCCTGGCCCGCTACGGGCTGGCGCGGCTGCTCGCCCGGCTCGGCGAGCGCCAGACCGCGGCGCGGGAGATGAAGGTCTACCGGAAGCTCTACGAGGCGGACCAGGAGCGGGTGCGCCGCGAGGGGCTGGCGCAGGCGGGGCTGGACCTCGGCCGCGAGCTGCTGCGCACCGGGCGGCCGCGGGAGGCGGTCGCGCACCTCACCGCCCTGCCGGCGAGCGCCGACGCCCTGGCGGTCCTCGCCCTGGCGCACCGGGCGGCGGGCGACCGCGCGGCGGCGCTCGACGCGATCGAGCGCGCGGTCGGCCTGGCGCCGGCGCGCGAGGACCTGCGGGCGCGGCTGGCGGAAATGCGTCTCGAGGAGCGCGAGCGGGAGTGAGGCGCGCCCGGGCCTTCGCGGCGTCGGCGCTCGCCGGCCTGGCGCTCTCCCTGCCGGCCGCGCCATCGGCGCCGGATCGCGGCGCCGACGATTGCGCGCCGTTCGCCTTTCGCGACGCCGCGGAGGAGTCCGGGGTCGCCTTCCTGCACGCCCCCGGCGCCGCCGGCGCCAAGCACCTGCCGGAGACGATGGGCGCCGGCGCCGCCTGGCTGGACTTCGACGGCGACGGGCTGCCCGACCTCTACCTGGTCCAGTCGGGCCCCTTTCCGCCCGACGGCTCGGCGGCGGCCGCCAACCGGCTCTTCCGCAACGTGGGCGGCGGCCGCTTCTCCGAGATGGCGGCGGCCGCCGGCGCCGCGGATCGGGGCTACGGCATGGGCGCCACCGCGGCCGACGTCGACGGCGACGGCGACGCCGACCTCTACGTCACCAACTTCGGTCCCGACGCGCTCTACGAGAACCTGGGCGACGGCCGCTTCCGGGACGCGACCGCCGAGAGCGGCCTCGGCCTGGAGGGCTGGTCCTCGTCGGCCGCCTTCGCCGACGCCGACGCCGACGGCGACCTCGACCTCTACGTCACCCGCTACGTCGAGTACGACCCGCAGGCGCCGATCTTCTGCGGCGACCCGGAGACCGGCGAGCGCCGCTACTGCGATCCGTCGTTCTTCGTCGGCGCCACCGACCGCTTCTACCGCAACCGGGGCGACGGCACCTTCGAGGACGCGACCGAGGCGGCGGGGCTCGCCGGCGCCGACGGCCGCGGGCTGGGCGTGGTCTTCACCGACCTCGACGGCGACGGCCGCCCCGACCTCTACGTCGCCAACGACCTGACCCTGAACCTGCTCTTCCGCAACGCCGCCGCCGGCCGCTTCGAGGACGTGTCGCTGGTGTCCGGCGCGGCGGTCAACGCCGAGGGCAAGCCGGAGGCGGGGATGGGGATCGCCACCGGCGACCTGGACGGCGACCTCGACCCCGACCTGCTGGTGACCAACTTCGACGTCGAGACGAACACCTTCTACGAGAACCTGGGCGGGATGGGCTTCCTCGACGTCTCGACTCCCTCGGGCTTCGGGCTGCCGTCGTTCAACCGGCTCGCCTTCGGCATCGCGGCCGAGGACTTCGACGGCGACGGCGACCTGGACGTCTACGTCGCCAACGGCCACATCTTCGAGCGCCCGGCGCGCGAGAACGTGACCTGGCGGCAGCCCGACCAGCTCTTCGCCGGCGACGGCCGCGGCGGTTTCGTGGAGAAGACCTGCGCCGCGCTGGCCGAGCGCCCGACGGTGGCGCGGGGCCTGGCGGCGGCCGACGCGGACGGCGATCTCGACCCCGACCTGGCGGTCACCGAGTGCGGCGGACCGGCGCGCCTGCTCGAGAACCGGGCGGCGCCGGGGCGGCGGCTCGGCGTCCGCCTGGCGGGGGCCGGCGCCAACGCCGAGGCGGTCGGCGCCCGGGTCGTCCTCGCCGCCTCCTCCGGCCGCCAGGTGCGCTGGGTGACGGCGGGAGACAGCTACCAGTCGTCGTCGGACCGGCGCGCGCGCTTCGCCCTGCCGGCGGGCGCCCCGCCCGCGGCCCTCGAGGTCGTCTGGCCGGCGGGATCCCCGGCGAGGGCGATCCGCATCCTCTCGCCCCCCGAGGGCGTCTACCTCACGGTCTTCGAGGGCCCGGCGGTCGACCGCCGCTGAGCGCCTCGCGGAACGGGCGGCCTCCGACCTCCCGGGTCTGGTAACGCTCGCGCCAGGCGCGGTGCTCGGCGCCGTCCGGGAAGCGGTGCCGGGGGCGGTCGGGGTAGGCGGTCATGGCGTGGTAGGGGAGCGGCTCGACGGTGCCGGAGTGGAGGGTGTTGATGTCCGCGTCCTTCACCCAGCCGTCGGTGTAGAGCACCCAGTCGCGCCGCCAGCCGGGCGGCAGCGCCGGCAGCGCGGCGGCGTCGAAGCGCACCGTCAGCTCGTCGCCCGCGTTCATCACCACGTAGCGGTCGTCCTCCGCGGCGAGGAGCTCTTCCACCGGGCCGAAACGGGTGAAGCGGCCCGCCATGTCGCGGAAGCGCGGGCCGGTCGCCACCCGCGCGTAGTCGAAGAGGTGCGGCCCGCTCGGCGACTCCCGGTAGAGGCGCGAGTAGCCCCGGTAGTGGAGGTCGGCGGCGCGCGGCTCGAGCCGGGTGATCCGCGCCGGCGGCGCCGGGTCGCCGACGGCGAGGGCGGCGGCGTCCCAGTAGATCTGCATCGAGGTCGGGATCGCCAGCTCGAGGCGACCGCCGGACCTCCCCTCCGATTCGAGAAGCCCCTCCAGCTCCACCACCATCCCCTTGCGCTTGCCGTTCGGGAAGCCGATGAAGTCCGCGACCCGGCGCCAGCCGCCGTCGGGGCCGCGCGCCTCGAGCGCCGGCGGCGCGGGCGCGAGTCGCGGGTCCTGGGAGAGCGCCCGGTTGATGCTCGTGTCGGTGGGGAAGATCCAGCCCCAGAGCAGCAGCCGCAGCCGCTCGCCGGCCGGCACGCCCTCGAAGGTGAGCTCCAGCCGCTGGCCGCCGGTGAGGCCCTGGTAGCGGCCGAGCGGCAGCCGGTCGACGTGACGGCCGTCGCGCGCCAGGATCTCCTCGAGCACGTCGCGGCCGTCGCCGTCGCGGGCCGCCGCCGGCGCCAGCCGGCGGCCGACCCAGTGGATCGGCGGCGCCTCCGGATAGGGCGGCGGCCGGAAGCTCTCGTCGACGACGAGCTCGATCCCGGCCGGCCGGTCCACGGCGAAGAGCGACTGGCGATCGACGTAGGCCGTCTCCCAGAGCTCTTCGGTCGTTTGCAGCCAGAGCTCGCCGCCCGAGGGGACGAGCGCCTCGCCCGGCACGAGGACGAAGTCGCGGGCCGACTGGTAGGGCGCCGGGCGGCCGTCGGCGAGCACCATGCCGAGCGGCGACTTCCACATGAGGTCGGTGACGAAGGCGAACTCGCGGCCGTTCCAGGCGTAGAGGAACGGGCAGGAGCCCTTGAGCACCTGCTCCTCGACCATCGTGCG
>JBFJMD010000176.1:0-5785 GCA_041634115.1 Thermoanaerobaculia bacterium
GAGCTCCGGAAGCAGCGTGGCCAGCGGAAGCTCGGTCCGGCGATTGACGATCAGCCCCAGCGCCCCCTCCGGCCCGTGTATGAGCAGCCGGACCACGGTCTGCGAGAAGTTGGGATCGGCGAGGTCACGGCTCGCCACCAGCAGCCGGCCCGCCGCGAGCTCGGCGGCGGGCGCCGGGCGCCCGTCCGCGGCCGCGGGACCGGCGGTCCCGGTGAGGGCGCCGAGCGCCACCGCCAGCCACACCGCGATCGGCGCCCGCAGCGGGGCGCGCGGCGGAGGTCGCAGCCGACGCGGCGTTCTCATCGAGCCCTCGGCCCAAGCCTATCGCGAGTCCCCTCCGCCGCCCGCCCTCGCGGCGGCGGCGCGCCCCCGGCGCCCGGCGGCGAGGGGTCCGCCGCCGCTACTGCTCGCGCAGCGCGGTGGCGATCGGCAGCCGGGCGGCGCGGACCGCCGGCATGAGGCCGCCCAGGAGGCCGATCGCGAGCGCCCAGACGAGGCCCTGGACCATCAGGCCCGGGGTGACGTCGAAGGCGAAGGTGACCTGGCTGAAGCTCGCCCAGTTGAGGGTGGCGGTGCGGAAGCCGTCGAAGGCGAAGTAGGCGAGCGCCCCGCCGAGGATGCCGCCGGCCGCCGCCAGCAGCATCGATTCGAAGAGCACCGAGATCACCACCGGCCCGGCGCGGAAGCCCAGCGCCCGCAGGGTCGCGATCTCGCGCGTCCGGGCGGAGACCGCCGTGTACATCGTGTTGAGCGCCCCGAAGACGGCGCCCATCGCCATCAGGATGGCGATCAGGGTGCCGAGGGTGGTGATCAGCGCGTAGAGCACCTGCGCCTGCGACGAGTAGTAGGTGCCGGCGTCGATCACCTTGACGTTCAAGCGCGGGTCGGTGGTGAGCGCGTCCTTGAACTCGGAGAACGACCCCGCCGAGGCCAGCTTGGCGTAGACCGACTGGTAGGAGTTGCCGCGGCGGTAGGCCGGCTGCAGGACCGCGGCGTCGCACCAGATCTCCGACTCGGCGATGCCGCCGCCGGCCTCGAACATGCCGACGATCGGCCAGCGCTCGCCGCCCACCTCGAGGCTCGACCCCACCGCGAGCCCGCTGAACTCGCGCACCGCCCCGACCCCGACGACGACCTCGTTGAGGCCCCACTCGAAGGCGCGGCCCTCGACCATGCGCAGCCGCTCGCGCACCTCGAACGCCGCCGGCACCACCCCGCGCAGCGGCACGTTGGCGTCGGTGCCGGTCGAGCGCTTCGGCAGGTTGATCACCACGAAGAGCTCCGAGGAGGCGAGCGGGCCGCGGGCGGAGCGGGCGAGCCCCGGCGCCTCGGCGATGATCTTGACGTCGTCGCCGCCGAGGCCGCTCATCATCTCGGTGTTCGATCCACCCCGCAGCACGATCGCGTCCTGCGGCGAGGCGGAGCTCTGCATGGTGCGCGCGATCCCCTGCGCGATCGACAGCACCCCGACCATCACCGCCACCACCCCGGCGATGCCGAAAGCGGCGGCGGCCGAGGGCCCCTTGCGCTCGGGGATGGTCTGGAGGCTGAAACGGCTGATCGAGGCGATCTGCGAGAGCCAGTTGAGAGGGTTGGTCACGGCGCTATCTCCGCAGGGCGTCGGCGATCGCCAGCCGCTGGGCGCGGATCGCCGGCAGCAGCCCGGCCACCAGGCCGAGCAGGACCACGAGCACGATGCCGGCGACCAGGTCCCGGGTCGGGAAGTAGAAGACCTGCAGCATCCCCCCGGTGGGGTCGCCGCGCGAGGTGATCATCCAGGCCGCGGCGAGACCGAGGAAGCCGCCGACCATCGCCAGCAGGCAGGACTCGGCCAGCACCAGGGCGAGGACGCCGCGGTCGGTGAAGCCGACCGCCTTGAGCACCGCCAGCTCCTGGATCCGCTCGCGGACGCTCTGCGCCATCGTGTTGCCGGCCACCAGCAGGATGGTGAAGAACACCGCGCCCATGATCGACATCAGCATCAGGCCGGTGTTGCCGACCTGGTTGGCGAAGCCCTGGACGAAGGCGCCCTCGGGCTCGGTCTTGGTCTCGTAGCGCGAGTTGGCGAACTCGGCGTCGATCGCCGCCGCCACCTCGGCCGCCCGCTCCGGGTCGTCGACCCGCACCCAGTAGAAGCCAACGCTGCCCTCGCCCCAGCGCCGGGCCTCGTCGAAGTAGTCGTGGCGGAAGAAGAACTGGGTGGTGTCGGTCCCCTTCTCCGCCCCGTCGTAGATGCCGACGAGCTCGAACTCCCAGGCCTTGCCGTCCTTGCGCATCCAGATGTCGGGCTCGAGCGGGATGCGGTCGCCGATCTTCCAGCCGAAGCGCTCGGCGAGCGCGCGGCCGGCGATGGCGCCGATCCGATTGGCGACCCAGGCCGCCTGCTCCTCCTCCGGCAGGATGTACTCGGGGAACATGTCGAGGAAGGGCTCGGGGTCGACCGGCATGCGGGCGAAGAAGTTCGCCGGCTTCTGGTAGGTGCCGCCGAACCAGGTGGCAAAGACCGCCAGGTCCACCCCGGGGATGCGCTCCATGTCCTGCTTGTAGCTCTCGGGCAGGAACTGGATGATCGACACCTTGTGGCGGACGAAGAGACGGTCGAGCCCCGCCACCTCGACGCCGGCGCTGAACGCCACCCGCAGCGCCGCCAGGAAGCCGAACAGGACGAACGCCACCAGGATCGACAGCACCGTCAGCGCGGTGCGCAGCTTCTTGCGCTTGAGATTGCTCCAGACCAGGGTGAAGAACTTCACGCCACCGGCTCCGTGGAGAGCTGGCCCTTGTCCAGGTAGAGGATCCGCTTCGCCCGGGCCGCGGCGTGCGGATCGTGGGTCACCATCACGACCGTCTTGCCCTGGTCGCGGTTGAGCCCCTCCAGCAGGCCCAGGATCTCGTCGCCCGACTTGCGGTCGAGGTCGCCGGTCGGCTCGTCGCAGAGCAGCAGCGTCGGGTCGGTGACGATCGCGCGCGCGATCCCCACCCGCTGCTGCTCGCCGCCCGAGAGCTGCCGCGGGAAGTGGCCCGAGCGCTGCGTCAGCCCGACGATCGCCAGCGCGGTCTCGACCTGCTTGCGGCGCTCGGCGCGCGAGAGGTGGGTGAGCAGCAGCGGCAGCTCGACGTTGCGCGCCGCGGAGAGTACCGGCAGCAGGTTGTAAAACTGGAAGACCAGACCGACGTGGCGCGCGCGCCAGGCGGCGAGGCGACGGTCCGAGAGCCGGTCGAGGCGCTGCCCCCCCACCTCGACGGTGCCGCTCGTCGGCCGGTCGAGGCCGCCGATCAGGTTGAGCAGGGTCGTCTTGCCCGACCCGGACGGGCCCATCAGCGCCAGGAAGTCCCCCCGCGGGATCTCCAGGTCGAGCCCGTTCAGGACATGAATCGTCTCCGATCCGCGCTGGAAGACCTTGTCGACCTCCGAGACTCCGACCAGCCTGCCGTTCTCCACGCTCATGCACCCTTCTCCTTGGTTCTCTCGATCTGCTGGACGCGGGCGCCGTCCGCGAGGTCCGCCGGACCCTCGACCACGACCCGCTCGCCGGCGCGCAGGCCCGCGGTCAGCTCGACCTCGGGGCCGCTCGAGCCGCTCACGGTGACCGCCCGCCGCTCGACCCGCTCGCCGTCGAAGACGAACACGACGTCGCGATCGCCGTCCTGGCGCAGCGCCGCCGCGGGCACGGTGACGCCGGATCGCGGCGCCTCGTCGGCCTCGCCGGCCTGGAACGCCACCTTGACTCCCATGTCGGGCAGGATCCGCGAGTCCCTCTCCTCGAAGCCGATCCGCACCCGCACGGTGGCGGTCTGGCGGTCGGCGGTCGGCACGATCGCGATCACCCGCGCCGGGATTCGCCAGTCCGGATAGGCGTCGAGGGTCGCCGCGACCTCCTGCTCCGGCCGCACCCGATTGATGTAGGCCTCGTTGACGTCCACCTCGATCTCCAGCGAGTCCATGTCCACGATGGTGCCGATGCCGGTGCGGGTGAAGCCGCCGCCGGCCGAGATCGGCGAGATCATCTCGCCGGGCTGGGCGTTCTTCGCCACCACGATGCCGTCGAACGGTGCCCGGATCACGGCGTCGGCGAGCGCCTGGCGCTCGACCGCCACCCGCCGCTCGGCGACCGTGACCTCGTCGCGCTGGCGCGCCAGCCGCGCCGCCAGCGAGTCGACCTCGGCGCGGTCGCGGTCGAGGTCCGACCGGCTGGCGACGGCGTCGGCGACGAGGCGCTCGGTGCGGCGGAGATCCAGCTCCGCCTCGGCGAGCCGCACCCGCGTCTCCTCGAGCGCCGTCTTCGCCGCCGCCAGCCCGGCCTCCGAAAGTCCCAGCGCCGCCGCCAGGTTGGAGACGTCGAGGCGGGCGAGCACCTGCCCCTCGCGCACCTCCATCCCCTCTTCGATGAGCACTTCGCTCACCTTGCCGGTGAACTTCGAGGAGACCGTCGCCTGGCGGCGGGCGGTGACGTAGCCCGAGGCGTTGAGCACCGTCCCCGAGGACGACGCCTGCACGGCGCGGGCCTCGGCGGTGACGACCTCGATCGCCTCCGCGTGGCCGAACCACCAGAGTGCGAGCGCCACCAGCACCAGCGCCGCGGCGACCCAGGGCCAGCGCCTCTGCGACGGGCGCGGCTCTTCCTCGCGGCGCTCGATGCGCAGATCGTCGAGCCTGGGACGCTTCTCCTCCATCGTTCTGGTCACCGCGCCGGCCCGCTCGCGTCCTCGCGACTCGGAGGGGACGGCGTCCCCCGGCACCTGTCCTGGTCTTTCTATTGTGGCACAGAGGCGGAACCGAGCCGCCGGCCGCCGCGGTAGAGCAGCCAGATGCCCAGCATCTGCACGACGTGATAGAGGTCGTTGTGGTTGAAGTGCCGGTGCAGCGAAAAGCCGGAGAGCTGGACGCCGGCCGCGGCGAAGGAGACGAGGATGCCGGCGACGACCCAGGGGGCGCTCGCCGCGCGCCGCCTCGCCCACGCCCACAGCTCCAGCGCGAGCACCGAGACGAGCGCCGGGGCGTAGTCCCAGACGACGTATCGGAAGTCGTCGTGCGCCGCCATCCAGACGCAGTAGACGCCCAGCTTGAAGGCGACGAGCCCGAGAAGCGCGCGCCGCCAGGAGCCGCGAAACCGGGCGACGACCTCGCCGCCGAGCAGCGCGGCCCCGGCGATGCCGATCGACCAGACGGTGACCTTCCAGATGGCCCCATGGGCGTCCTCGCCGAGATGGGCCCGGAAGCCGTGCGCGGTGCCGCCGGCCAGCGCGCCGATCGCCAGCGCGAAGAACGACACGGCCCAAAGCCGCGCCGGGCTCCAGCCCGCCTCGCCGTGCCGCCAGAGCCTGCCGCCCAGCCAGACGGCCAGCGCCGCGACCAGGTAGTCGGTCGCCATCGTCATCGGCTCGCTGATCCGCACCGTTCCTCGCCTCTCTTCGAATCCCGCGACATCCTCTCACGCTTTCGACCCGACGCCTCCCCCCCGCCCGCGCCGCGCGCGGCGGCCTCTGCGGTCCCTGGGGGTCGTCCAGCTTCGCCCGGTCCGGCTAGAGCCCGCCTGGCACGATGGCCGGCCTCCGCCGGCCCTCGCGCTTGATATCCGTTCGTTGCCCTGGGCCGGTCCGCCCCGCCCGTTGCCCTTCGACGCTCCGCCCGGCCGACTCTGCCTGCGGGCTCGATCGAAGAGTCCACTTCGGCCCCGCCGGCGCCCCGGGTTCCGGGGTGGCCCTCCCGGGGGCCGGCGCGAGCCAGTCGGACTTTGGCGGGGGGCTCGCGCCTGCGCTCCGCGTCCGCGCCGGCCGCCGTTGC
>JBFJMD010000177.1:0-5766 GCA_041634115.1 Thermoanaerobaculia bacterium
CCACCCACCGATCGCCCGCGCCGCCTCGGCCAGCGCCAGGAGCTCGGCGTGCGCCAGGGGATCGCGGTCGACCTCGCGCGGGGCCGCCGGCGGGATGGGGCGCGCCGGCCGGCGGTTCGGGAGTGCTTTTCCGGCCTGGGTTAAACTAGCGGACTTGCCGGCCTTTTGGCCGGCGGGGCCCCTGGCCATGGACGACGTCGACTGGATGCGCGAAGCGCTCGCCGAGGCGCGCCGGGCGGCGGAGTTGGGCGAGGTGCCGGTCGGGGCGGTGGCGGTGCGGGAGGGGCGGGCGATCGGGCGCGGGCACAACCGGCGCGAGGTCGACCGCGATCCCCTGGCGCACGCCGAGCTCCTGGCGCTGGCCGAGGCGGCGCGGGCGATCGGCGGGTGGCGGCTCTCGGGCGTCACCCTCTACGTGACGCTCGAGCCGTGCGCGATGTGCGCCGGGGCGCTGGTGAACGGCCGGGTGGACCGGCTGGTCTTCGGCGCCGCGGACCCGAAGGCGGGCTGGTGCGGTAGCCTCGGCGACCTGGTGCGCGACCCGCGGCTGAACCATCGGCTCGAGGTCGCCTCCGGGGTCCTCGCAGCGGAGTGCGGGGAGCTGCTCAGGGAGTTCTTCGGGGCGCTGCGGGCCGGGCCGGCGGTTCTTTCACAGAGCGAGGAATCGGAGAGGTGACCGAGTGGCCGAAGGTGCACGACTGGAAATCGTGTGTGCGTCAAAAGCGTACCGTGGGTTCGAATCCCACCCTCTCCGCCAGATCCAGAAACTCACTCCGAACGGAGAGGTGCCAGAGTGGTCGAATGGGGCGGTCTCGAAAACCGTTGACCGTGCAAGCGGTCCGTGGGTTCGAATCCCACCCTCTCCGCCAGCGATCTTCTAGGAACCAGTCAGGCGGCTAGGCCGCTGCCTTCAGGATGGCCTCGCGGAGCTCGTTCTCCGGGGTGATGCCCGGGCGGATGAAGGCGACCCGGCCCTCGCGGTCGAGGATCATCAGCGTCGGAAGCGCGAGGATCTGCAGCTTGTCGGCGACGGTGTTCGCCGGGTCGAGCAGCACCGGGTAGGGGAACGGCCGCTTCTCGACGAAGGCGCGGACGACCTCCTCGGGCTCGCCGACGTCCACGGCCAGGAACTGGACTTCGTCCGGCGACAGCTCGCCGTGCAGGATCTTCAGCACCCGCGCCTGCTCGTGGCAGGGCAGGCACCAGGTGGCCCAGAAGTCCACCACCACGACCTTGCCGCGAAAATCGGCGGTGCCGACCTCGCCGCCGGCGAGGCTCGGCAGCCGCAGGTCCGCCGGACCGGGGCCGGGCGGCGCGTCGTTCCCGCAGTGGAGCAGGCCCGCCGCGGCGACGAGCGCCAGGCAGGCGAGAAGCGGCAGCGTGGGCCTGGAATTCTCTTCTGACGGCATCCGGATCTCCAGCCGGCGGCCGTGCCGCCGGTGTGGCCGATCATCCTATACGGTCGCCGCCCTTGACCGGGATCGCCCGGGTCCGGTACTTTAAGGCGTTTGCTTCCAGCCGTTCCGGGCCGGAGCGCGGTGCGAGGGGGCGGTCCGGGGCGCACGACCACCGAAATCGAGCCATGAGACGATAGGACCGCGAATCGTGAAGAGGACTTTCCAGCCCAACAAACGCCGCCGCAGCCGCAAGCACGGATTCCGCGCCCGCATGAAGACCCGTCAGGGGCGGGCGATCATCTCGCGACGGCGCAGGAAAGGGCGCAAGCGCGTCTCGGCCTGACCGATGTCGGACCGGCGGGATCCCCCGCCGCATGACGAGTCCCTTTCGCCCGGCGAGAAGCTCGGCCGACGGTCGGACTTCCAGAGGTGCTACCGGTCCGGTCGGCGGCGTCACGGAGCGTACGCGGTCCTATACGAGGCTCCGAATGAGGTCGGACATCCTCGCTTAGGGATCACCGTCAGCCGCAAGGTCGGCAAGGCGGTGGTTCGGACCCGGCTCAAGCGAAGGATCCGAGAGATCTACAGGCGATGGCGGGAGCGCAGCAAACTGCCGGCGTCGGACTTGGTGGTTCACGCCAAGCCGGCGGCCGGGAGCGCGGGCTTCGACGAGCTCCGGGCGGAGCTCGTGGGCCTGTTGCGGCGCAGCCTGCCGCGGCGGTCCGGGACCCGTTGAGCCGGCTGCTCCTGGCGGTCCTGCGGGGATACAAGCGCTGGATCTCGCCGCTCTTGCCGAGAAGCTGCCGGTTCACGCCCTCCTGCTCGGAGTACGCGCAGATGGCCATCGTCAAGTACGGTCCCTGGAAGGGGAGCTTTCGCGCCGTGGGCCGGCTGCTGCGCTGCCACCCGTTTCACCCCGGAGGCGTCGACTACCCCTGAGCCGAGGCTGATCGAATCTTGGAAACCAAACGCCTCCTGATCGCAGCGCTGCTCTCGCTCGCCGTACTCCTGGCGTGGCAGGCGCTCTTTCCACCGGAGCCCCCTCCCGAGAGCCCGGCCGCGGTCGAGCCGTCTCGGGCCGCCGAAGCGGAGCCGGAGCGGCCGGGCGCGCCGGCGCCGCCGCCGGCCGCCGAGGCGCAGGAGGCGGGCCCGGCGGAGGTCGCGGAGGAAGAGACCTTCGAACCGCTGGCGGCGCGGGGCGAGGAGCGGGTCGCGGTGGAGGGCCCCGGCTTTCAGGCCGAGCTGAGCAACCGCGGCGCGCAGCTTCTCTCTTTCCGGCTCACCGAGCACCGCAACGCCGCCGGTGGGCCGGTGGACCTGGTGCGCGAGCGCGAGCGCGGGCCCTATCCGTTCGCCCTGGTCGCGGCCGACGGCACGGCGTCGGCGCTCAACGAGGCCCTCTTCGCGGTCGAGCGGTCGCGCGCGGAGGACGGGGAGACGGTCGAGTTCGCCTACCGCGGTGCGGAGGGACGGGCGACGAAGAGGTTCGTCTTCCGACCCGACGGGACGTTCGACACCGCGATCGAGGTCGCCGGTGCGGGGAGCTGGGGCGTCTGGCTGGGTCCGGGCATCCGCAACCCGGACGCGGACGAGGAGGAGAGCCGGTTCGCCCACAAGTCGGCGGTCTACTACAACGGCGGGGGGCTGGAGAAGATCGACCCGAAGAAACCGTCGGGGCGGGAACGGATCGGCGGCGCGGGGCTGCGCTGGGTGGGCCTCCAGGACACCTACTTCCTCACCGCGCTCGTGCCCGACGAGCCGCTCGCCGAAGTGGTCTTCGAGCCGTTTCTGGTCGAGCGCATCGACGGCGCCGCCGCCCGCTTCACGCCGGTGCCGCCGGAGGAAGAGCTGTCCGAGGCCCAGGAGAGCCTCACGCGCGAACTGGGACTGATCCTCCGCCCCGACGCTGACCGGGTCGCCGGGGTGAGCTACTGGGGGCCCAAGGTCTACGACCGACTCGCCGCGCTCCCCTACGGCCTGGAGCGGGCGGTGGACCTCGGCTTCTTCAGCCTGCTCGCGCGGCCGCTCCTGCTCGGCCTGCGCTGGATCCACGACAACGTGGTGTCGAACTACGGCTGGGCGATCATCCTCATGACCGTCCTCATCCGGCTGCTGCTCTTCCCGCTGACCCACAAGAGCTTCGTGTCGATGCAGAAGATGCAGGAGCTCAACCCCAAGATGCAGGCGATCCGCACCAAGTGGAGGAGCAAGCTCAAGGACAAGCAGGGCCGCCCGAACGCCGAAGCGCAGCGCAAGATGAACGAGGAGATCATGGCGCTCTACAAGGCGGAGGGCGTCAACCCGGCCGGCGGCTGCCTGCCGATGATCCTGCAGATCCCGGTCCTCTTCGCGTTCTACAATCTGCTGAGCGCCGCGATCGAGCTGCGGCACGCGCCTTGGCTCTTCTGGATCGACGACCTGTCGGCCCCCGACCCGTTCTACGTGCTCCCGATCGTCATGGGGGCGAGCCAGTTCTTCCAGCAGAAGCTGACGCCCAGCGCGGCCGACCCGATGCAGCGGCGGATCTTCGCGCTGATGCCGATCTTCTTTACGATTCTCTTCCTCGGCTTCCCGAGCGGCCTCGTCCTCTACTGGCTGACGAACAACATCCTGGGCATCGGCCAACAGGTGGGCTACAAGCGCTGGAAGGAGCGGGCGGCCGCCGCGCCCGCGGCCAAGGGGGCGGAGACGGAGAAGCCGAAGAAGGCGAAAAAGGCGAGCCGGTGAGGCGGCGAGACCGAGACTGAGAAGGTGACCATGAGCGACACCACCCGCAGGTTCTTCTCCGGCGACACCCTCGAGCAGGCGCTGATGCAGGCGGCGAGGCACTTCGGGATCGACCCCGAGGAGGTGGCCTATCGACAGATCGAAAAGAAGCACGGGTTCGTGAAGATGCGGCGGCGCTTCGTGATCGAAGTGTCGCCCGAGGCCCCGCGCAGGGAGGGGCCGCCCGCAGCCGCGCCGGCGGAGGGTCCCGCGAAGAGTCCCGAGGAAGTCGTGGAGAGGCCCGCGGCCCCGGTCGAGGCGCCTCCGGCGCCGCCTGCGCCGCGGGCCGAGATCGCGGCCGAGGTCGCGGAAGGGGTGGAAGCGGCGCCTCCTTCGCGAACGCCGGGGCCGCCGCTGCGGATCTCGGAACGGATCGATCCCGAGACCGTCGGCGAGCGGCCGCCTGAAGGGAAGAGGGAGCCCGGCGTCGTGGAGCTGCCCGAAGCGCCGCGGCGGGCGATCGACGTCTACGAGCCGGCCACGGGAGCCCAGGCGGACGCCGCCCGCGAGGCCCTGCGCCGGCTCTTCGCCCTGGGACGCCTCGAGCTCGAGGCCGAGGTCCTGCAGGGCGAGGATCGCCTCGAGATCGAGATCTGGGGCGCCGACCAGGAGGAGCTGCTGCGCGACCGCGGCCGGGCCCTGCTGGGGATCCAGCATCTGCTGCCCCGCCTCATCCGCGGCGTCACCGGCGAATCCTCCCCCTGCCGCGTGGACTGCGAGAATTTCCACGAGATCCGGGCGGAGAGGCTTCGGGACCTGGCGCAGCGGGCGGCGAGCGAGGTCGCCCGCCGGGGCCGGCCGCGCACGCTCGAACCGATGTCTCCCGACGAGCGCCGGATCGTCCATCTGACCCTGGCCGACGACCCCACGGTCGTGACCGAGAGCAAGGGCGAGGGCCTTTTCAAGCGGGTCATGGTGCTGCCGGCGGGGTCGCGGAAGCCGCGCGGCTTCGACCCCTACGGCCGCTAGCCCGGCCCGGGCCCGGTTTCACGGGAAACGTCCGGTCGGGGTTTCACGTGAAACGCCGCGGACCCGCGGCCCGGCCGGCAGGTCGGACTGGTCAGCCCGGCCGGAATCGCGGAGAATCGGGCCCGTGGGCTCCCCGCTTCCCGACGTCGGCCGGAGCGAGTTCGAGGAGCGGCTCCTCGCCTGCTCGCCGGTCGAGCTTCCCGCCAAAACCCTCGACAAGCTCTTCGCCCACTACACCGAGCTTCGGCTCTGGAATCCGCGCCTGTCCCTCGTGGGGCCGGGCGAGCGCGACGAGATCGTCGAGCGGCACTACGGCGAGGCCCTCGCCGCGCTGCCGCTCGTGCCGCCGGGCTGCCGAGAAGCGGCCGACGTCGGCTCCGGCGCCGGCTTCCCTGGCCTGGTGCTCGCCGCGGCGCTTCCCGGCCTGCGGATGACCCTGGTCGAGCCCCGCCGGCGGAAGTGGTCCTTCCTCAAGGCCGCGGCGAGAAAAGCTTCGTTGTCGTGCATCTGCCTGAATGCTAGAGTCGGCGCCGCGCCGCCGGAAGGGCTTCCCCGCGATCTCGACCTGGTGACGGTGCGGGCGCTCAAGCTCGGGCCGCCGGAGCTTCGGGCCCTGGCCTCCCGCCTCGGGCCC
>JBFJMD010000178.1:0-5754 GCA_041634115.1 Thermoanaerobaculia bacterium
CAGCCCGACAGCAGTCCGTGGAGGACGGTCCGGCCCGAAGGTGAGGTGAGATTCATTTGCCCGTAGTCCAGATTCGCGACGAGGAGAGCTTCGAGAACGCGCTGCGCCGCTTCAAGCGCAAGTGCGAGAAGTCCGGCGTCCTGACCGAGCTCAAGAAGCGCCAGTACTTCGAGAAGCCCTCGGTCAAGAGGAAGCGCAAGGCGATGCAGGCGCGCAAGAAGATCCTGCGCAAGCTGGCGGAGGAGCGCCGTCAGGGTCTTCGCTGAGGCTTCCGGCCCACCTTCGTTTCCACGAGAGCGGGGAGCTTTCCCCGCTCTTTTTCGTTTGAGGTGAACGGGAGGATCATGGTCGAAGAGGCGGTCGCGGGGGTCTCTCCGGCGACCGCCGCCGCGCTCGAGCTGCCGACGCTCCTCGCGCTGGTGGCCGACTCGGCCGCGACCGACGCCGGGCGCCGGCGGGTGGCCGAGCTCGCCCCGGCCCAGAGCGCAAAAGACCTGGAGCTGCGCCGGGAGCGCTTCGAAGAGGCCCAGCGGCTGCTCGCCGAGGGGCCGCTGGTGCCCGGCTTCGAGGAGTCGCTGATCGAGCTGGCCGCGGCGCTCGACGCGAGCCGCGACGCCCTGGCCGGCGGCGACCTCGTGGTCCTCGGCGCCATGCTGCGCGCCACCCGCGCGGCCGCGGCGGCGATCTCCGCCGCCGACCCGCCCTGCCCGCGGCTGGCGGCGCTGGCCGGAGAGGCCGCCGACCTCGAGCCGCTGCGGCGCAAGATCGAGCGCACCCTCGACCGCCGCGGCCGGGTGCGCGACGACGCCAGCCCGCGCCTCGTCGAGCTGGGCGGGACCGTGCGCCGCTCCCGCCAGCAGCTCTACGGCCGGCTCGAGCGCTTCGTCGCCGAGCACCGGGAGGACCTGAGCGAGGAGACCGTGCCGCTCCTCGGCGGCCGGCTGGTGGTCATGCTCCACGCCGGCTCGCGCGGCCGCGCCCCGGGGATCGTCCACGGCCGCTCCGGCACCGGCAAGAGCTTCTACTTCGAGCCGCTCGAGGCGGTCGAGTCGAACAACCGTCTGCAGGAGGCGCAGCAGGACGAGGAGGAAGAGCGCCGGCGGCTTCTGGCCGAGCTGGTCGGCGAGGCGCGGCGCGCGGCGCCCGAGATCCGCGACCACCTGGCGCTGGTGGCCGAGCTCGACGCGCTCCAGGCCGCCGCCCGCTTCGCGGCGGCGGCGGGGGCGCGGCTGGCGGAGATCGGCGAGCGCCATCGCCTGGCGCTGGTGGGGGCGCGCCACCCGCTGCTCGACCCCAAGCTCGCGGACCTGCGCCGCCGCGCCCTCGGCCACGCCGGCCACACCCTGCCGATCGTGCCCCTCGACGTCGAGCTGGCGGCCGAGCGGCGGGTCCTGGTGGTCACCGGCCCGAACGCCGGCGGCAAGACCGTGGCGCTCAAGACGGTCGGGCTCTTCGCCCTCGCCACCGGCTGCGGCCTGCCGGTGCCGGCGGAGCGCGGCACCCGCCTGCCGGCCTTCCGGCGGGTGGTGGCGACGGTGGGCGACGAGCAGGACCTGCTCGAGGACCGCTCGACCTTCAGCGGCCGGCTGCTGCGGCTCAAGGAGGCCTGGGAGGCGGCGGGTCCGGACGCCCTGGTGCTGCTCGACGAGCTGGGCTCGGGCACCGATCCCGAGGAGGGCACGGCGCTCTCGATCGCGCTGCTCGAGGGCCTGCTCGAGCGTGGGCCGCTCGCGGTGATCACCACCCACCTGGCGCCGCTCGCCGCGGCCGCGCTCGAGCGCGAGGGGGCGGCCTGCGCCGCGATGGAGTTCGACGGCGAGACCGGCGAGCCCACCTACCGCCTGCAGCCCGGTCCGCCCGGCGGCAGCGAGGCGCTGGCGCTCGCCCGCCGGCTGGGGCTCGCGTCCGCGCTCGTGGACCGCGCCGAGGAGCTGCTGGCCCCCGGGCACCGCGAGCTGCGCCGGCTGCTGGCCGAGGTCGAGACCCTGCGGCGCGAGCTGCGGCGGAGCGCCGAGGAGGCGGAGCGGGAGCGGCGGACGCTGGCGGCCGAGCGGGAGGAGGCGGAGCGCCTGACCCGGGAGGTGGAAGAGGAGCGCAAGGTGCTCGGCAGGCGCCTGAAGAAGGAGCTGGAGAGCTTCCGCCGCAAGGTGGCCGGCGAGCTGCGCGGGGAGAGGGAGCGGCTGCTCGAGCGGCTGGAGAGCGGCCGGCGGCGCGGCCTGGTGGGCGAGTCGGTCGAGCGGCTGTTCGCGGCGGCGCCGAAGTTCGAGGGCGGCGAGGACGAAGAGGACGGCCGGCCGCTCGAGGTCGGCGCCGAGGTCGAGCACCGGACGATGGGCTGGCGGGGCGAGATCGAGAAGCTCTCGGCCTCCCGGGTCGAGGTCCGGGTGGGAGGAAAGCGTCTGCGCTGCGCGCCGGCGGACCTGCGGCGCCTGCCCGAGGCGCCGGCCTCCGCCGGCGAGCGCCCGCCGCGGATCGCGGCCTCCCCCGCGGTGGCCGAGCCCGAGGTCGCCGCGGAGATCAACCTGATCGGGCGACGGGTGGAGCCGGCCCTGGAGGAGCTGGACCGCTACCTCGACCGGGCGCTGCTCGGCGCCCGCGACAGCGTGCGGGTCGTCCACGGTCACGGCTCCGGACGGCTGAAGGCGGCGGTCCGCGAGTTCCTTCGCGGCCACCCGGCGATCGACGGCCTGCGGCCCGGACGAGCGAACGAAGGGGGCGACGGCGCCACGGTCGCTATCCTCAAGGGGTAGCCGGAGAGGCTCGGCGCATGGCGATCTCCCACGTCCAGCTCACCCCCCAGCTCGTGCAGGCGGTGCGCGACGCCGTGGACATCGTGGACATCGCCGGCGAGCACACCCGGCTGCGCAAGGCCGGCCGGCGGCACCAGGGGCTCTGCCCGCTGCACAAGGAGAAGACCCCCTCGTTCAGCGTCGATCCGGTCCAGGGCCTCTTCTACTGCTTCGGCTGCGGCCAGGGCGGGGACGCGATCAAGCTCCACATGCTGCTCTCGGGGGACGACTTCCCGGCGGCGATCGAGGCGCTCGCCGGCAGGTACGGGATCCCCCTGCCGGTCCGCCGCGCCCCGCGCCGCGGCGGCGAGGAGCCCGACCTCGAGGGGGTGCTCGAGGCCGCCGCCGAGTTCTTCCGCGACCGGCTGGCGAAGTCGCGCGAGACCCTCGGGTACCTCGACAAGCGCCGCATCCCGGGCGAGCTCGTCGAGGCGTACGGCCTCGGCTTCGCGCCGCACGACTGGCGCGAGCTCCTGGGGGCGCTGGGGCCGCGCGTCGGGCTCGACAAGCTCGAGGCGGCGGGGCTGGTGGTCCGCTCCGAGAAGGCCCCGGACGGCGCCTACGACCGGTTCCGGAACCGGCTCATGTTCCCGATCCGCAACGCCTCCGGCCGCCTCGTCGGCTTCGGCGGCCGCGCCATGGGCGACGACAAGGCCAAGTACATCAACACCAACGAGACCTCGCGCTTCCGCAAGGGCTGGCTGCTCTACGGGCTGGACCGGGCCAAGCGCGCGATCCGCGAGGGCGGCAGCGCGTTCCTGGTGGAGGGCTACTTCGACGTGATCGGAGCGGTGGCGGCGGGGCTGGAGGGAGCGGTGGCGAGCATGGGGACGGCGCTCACCCCGGAGCAGGCCCGGCTCCTCGCCCGCTTCGCCGAGGAGGTCGTGGTCGGCTACGACGCCGACGCGGCGGGCGAGCGGGCCTACCTCCGAACGCTGCCGCTGCTGCTCGGGGCCGGCCTCGGGGTGCGGCGCCCGGCGTTGCCCGCCGGACACGACCCCGACTCGCTGCGGCTCGCGGAGGGGGACGAGGCGCTGCTCGCGCTCGTGCGCTCGGCCCCGGACGCGGTCGATCTCGAGCTCGGCCGGCTGATCCCGGAGGGCGCGGCGCTCGATCCGCGCGGCGCGGCGAAGGCGGCCCGCGAGGCGACCGAGCTGCTCGAGCCGATCGGCGACGACGTCCTGCGCTACGGCTACAGCCGGCGGGCGGCGGAGCGCCTGGGGGTGCCGCTCGACCTGATCTGGAAGCGCACGGCCCCGGACCGGGGGCGGGCCGCGGGCCGCGCCGAGGGGCCGCGGGCGGAGGCCGGCCTCGTCCGCACCGAGGAGGAGAAGGTGCTGCAGCTCCTGCTGGCCGGCGACCGCGAGCCGCCGCCGCCCGCCGACCTGCCCGCGGCCGAGGTCTTCCTCAACCCGGCGTGCAGGAATATTTACGCCGCTTTTCGCGATCTATATAAGGGCGGCGAGAGCGGCCGGCCCGCGCCCCGCGAGGTGGTCTCGCGGCTGGGCAGCGAGGGGGAGGCGGTTGACCACCTGGCCAGACTTCTGCTAGAAGGGCCAGTTACGGCGGGTGCGGAGGAGCTTCTACAGTCCTTGAGCAAGCTGGAGCGCCGCTGGCGGCAGCAGCGCGTGAGGGAGCTGTCGGCGGCGATCACCGAAGCGCAGCGGAAGGGCGATCGGCCGCTCCTGGACCGCCTGGTTGCGGAGAAGACCGCTTTGAGTTTGAGCCTCCACGGTCGGGGCGACCGTGGGTAGGGGTCTTCGCGTTTTCTGAATTCCTCGGGTAGGAGCGACCTCTTGAAAGTTTCCACCATCGCAACTGTCGAAGAGAAGCATCCGTCGGTGCGGCAGCTCGTCGAGCTGGGCCGGGGCAAGGGCTACCTGCTCTACGACGAGATCTACGAGATGCTCCCCGACGAGCTGGTCAGCGTCACCGACGACCTCGACGAGATCTACATCCGCTTCGGCGAGCTCGGCATCGACGTCATCGACCGGCCCGAGCGTCACCAGAATCGGGAGAACCTGGAGGCGGTCGGCGGCGAGTTCGACAAGGCGGAGGACACCGGTCCGGAGTTTCGGCTCCACGAGCAGGAGAAGACCAACGACCCGGTGCGCATGTACCTGCGCGAGATGGGCACGGTGCCACTGCTCGACCGCGAAGGCGAGGTGGAGATCGCGCAGCGGATCGAGCAGGGCGAGTGGACGATCTACGAGGCCCTGTGCGAGAACCCGGTGGTGCTGCGCGAGCTGCTGCACTTGAACGAGTTGGCGCAGAAGGACGACCGGGTGCTCCACGAGCTGCTCGCCGGGGAGCCGGACGAGCCGCTGGACCCGAAGGCGAGTGAGCGCATCAAGCACAACCTCAAGGTCTTCAAGCAGATCGGCAAGCACGACCGCAAGATCCAGAGCCTGCGCAAGCGCCAGAAGCGCTACAAGAAGGGCGGCGACCGGCACCAGGAGATCGAGCGCGAGATCGATCGCCACGTGGCGAAGATCGCCAAGGAGATCCGCAGCATCGACTTCTCGGTCCAGACCCGCAACCGCCTGGTGGACTTCCTGAAGAACCTGAACGGCCAGTTCGCCCGCTTCGAGCAGGACATCCGGCGGGCGAAGATGGCCCTCGACCGCGAGAGCAACAAGGAGCTGCAATCGCTCCACCGGCGCCGGATCGACAAGTACCGGCGCAAGATCAAGCAGATCGAAGAGCGCTACGGCACCACCCACTCGCAGGTCTCGGCCACCATCGGCAAGATCCGCCAGGGCGAGGCGATCTGCGAGCGCGCCAAGGAGGAGCTGATCGTCGCCAACCTGCGGCTGGTGGTCTCGATCGCCAAGAAGTACACGAACCGCGGCCTGCAGTTCCTGGACTTGATCCAGGAGGGCAACATCGGCCTGATGAAGGCGGTGGAGAAGTTCGAGTACCGGCGCGGCTACAAGTTCTCGACCTACGCCACCTGGTGGATCCG
>JBFJMD010000179.1:0-5748 GCA_041634115.1 Thermoanaerobaculia bacterium
AATAAGGCGTAAATGAGCGCCCAGGCCCTATTGCCCATCCTCGAAGAGCCCCCGCCCACCGGCCGCCCCGACCCCGACGCCGAGGCCATCCGCCGCCGCGCCGGGGTCGAGTACCACGAACTCTCCGTGCGCCACGTCCTCAACCGCTGCAACGCCCCGAGGCTGCCGTTCGACTGGACCATCAACCCCTACCGGGGCTGCGAGTTCGGCTGCACCTACTGCTACGCCCGCTACACCCACGGCTTCTTCGACCTGACGAACTGGCGCGACTTCGAGCGCAAGATCTTCGTCAAGAAGGAGGCCGCGACCTCGCTCGCCCGGGCGCTGCGGCGGCGGGCGCTGCACGGCCAGCCGATCGCCATCGGCACCGCCACCGACCCCTACCAGCCGGCCGAGCGCCACCACGGCGTGACCCGCTCGCTGCTCGAGACCTTCCTCCAGGCCGAGGGGCTGGAGATCTCGATCACCACCAAGTCGCCGCTGGTGCTGCGCGACCTCGACCTGCTGGCCGCCCTCGACCGCGTCCACTCGATCACCGTTCACGTCACCGTGACGACCGTCGATCGCCGCCTCGCGCGGCGGGTCGAGCGCTACGCCCCCGAGCCCGCGGCCCGGCTGCGGACGGTCTCCAAGCTCGCCGCCGAGGGGATCGCGACCTCCATCTTCTGCATGCCGCTCATGCCCGGGATCAACGACGACCGCCCGGGCCTCACGGCGCTCATGCAGGCGGCCCGCGACGCCGGCGCCTTCGACGTCGTCGCCTCGGCGCTCTTCCTGCGGCCGGCGGCGCGGGCGCGCTTCTGGCCCTGGCTGCGCGAAGAGTTCCCGCACCTCGAGGGCCGCTACCGGGCCCTCTACGGCCGCCGCGACTACCTGCGCGAGCGCGACCGCGAGCTGCTGATGAAGACCTTCCGGCGGCTCCGACTCGAGCACGGCTTCCCCATCGACCGCCCTGGGCGGACGTGATCCGGTTCGCGCGCTCGCTCAACCCGCGCGGCGTGGGCGGGCGCCGGGATCGGTGGCCAGGTCGGCGACCAGCGCCGCCAGGGCGACCTCGGGGGCGCCGCTCTCCCCCTTGAGGGCCAGCTCGGTCTCCAGCACCCGAGCCGGCAGCGCCGCCAGCCGGTCCCGGGACATTCTGCCGGCGGCCAGGTAGGCGCGGTGGAGGCGGAACGGGTGGACGCCGGCGAGCGGGCTCTTGCCGCCGCCGACGTCCTCCTGGAGCTTCGGCGCGATCCGCGACTTGAATCGGCCGTAGCTGCGCTCGCCGGCCGGCAGCTCCGCTCCGCCGAGCCGGCCGCCGATCGCGGCGAGCTGACGGCAGAACCCGGCGAGCAGGCCGAAGAGGGACAGGCGCGTCGCCATCGGGTCCTCGGCGGCGGCGAGCAGGCGGCGCAGCCGACCCAGGGCCTCGTCCGGTCGGCCGCTCCCGATCGCGTCGAGGATGCCCCAGACATCCTGCTCCCCGCGGTCGGCGACCACCTCGGCGACGAGGTCGGGGGCGATCTCGGCGCCGGCGGCGAGGCCCGCCAGCTTGCGGTACTCGGCCGCGAAGCGGGCGGTCGAGTCGGCGTCGACCTCGCGCCCCCAGGCCCCCTCCTTGCGCAGCGTCCGGCGCGCCAGCTCGTCGAGCCCCGCCCGCGAGATCCCGGTTCCCGTCTGGCGCTCGAGCTCCGCGGCGACCGGCTCGAGACCCTTCCAGCCCCCCCGCTCCGACTCCACGGAGCCCGCCCGCAGCAGCGCGCCCCGCTCCTCGAGGGCGCCGACCAGGGGGTGCTTCGCCGCCACCGAGCTCTCGGCCAGCACCAGCGTGTGGCCCTCCGGCAGCCCCTCGGAGAGCAGCCGGGCGAGCTCCTCGACCTCGCTCTCGGCCCAACCGCGAAGGCCCGCCGCGCGCCCCAGCTCGAGCAGGCCCGCCAGCTCCCCGCGCAGCTGGCGGATCCGGGTCTTCGGCCGCGCCCGGCGCCGCCCACTCTTGCGGTGGCTGGCGGCGCCGGCGAGCGCCCAGTCGGGGATCTCCCGGGTCGCGCCCTCGGCGGTCCCGGCCTCCGGGTCGATCTGGAGGAGGCGCAGCGCCTGGAAGAGCCGCAGCGCCGCCCGCCGCTCGCGGGCCGTGGGCTCTTCGGCGCTCGGATCGACCGGCAGCGCCTCGATCGCCTCGTCCACCAGGGAGGCCGCCGCCGCGAGGTCGGCGAGGACCGCGCTGTCCACGGCCACCAGGACCTTGGCGGGCTCGAAGAGCGAGAAGGTCTTGAGGTCCGCGAGCAGCGGACCGACGCCGGCCGGCCGGCGGTGGACCTCGGCGCTGCAGCCGGCCTTCTCGGCGAGGGCCTCGGCCAGCCGCAGCGCCTCCGGCTCCGCCAGCACCCGGTCCCCCCACACGAGGTAGAGGGGTTGGGCGGCGGAGTCGCCGAGCGCGGCGAGGATCCGCTCGAGCTGCGCGCTCATCCGCGGCGATCTATCCCGCTTCGGAGTCCGGCTCGCGGCGCGGCGCCCCGGCGCCGTGGTAGATCGCGAAGACCGGCGCCTTGCGCACGCCCAGCTCTTCGGCGGAGATCTTCTCTTCCTCGAAGTCCAGCTCGACCGCGTTCCACGAGCCGCAGGCGTCGCAGCGGTCCACCCACTCGCGGTACTTGCTGCCGCAGATGCGGCAGACCAGCTCCGCGGTCGCCACCCCCACGCCCGGGACGCTGGCCATGAGCGACTCGACCGCCTTGGCCATCTCGCCGCGACGCTGGTGGATGCGCGACATCAGGAAGTGATAGGTCGGCGAGCTCTCGATCCGGTCGCGCAGCCCGTCGAGGATCTTGAGCGCTTCGCTGTGCATCTCGAGCCGGTAGTAGAGCCGCCCGAGGAAGAACCGCGGCAAGAGGTCGCTGTCCGCTCTGGCGATGAGGCCGTGCAGGGTCTCGATCGCCGCCAGCGGCTGCTCGTTCTCGATGAAGTGGTCCTCGATCCGCTGCAGGAAGACGGGGCTGCCGGTGGCCTCGAAGCCCTTGCGCCAGACGTCCACCGCCGCCTCCGGACCGCCGCCCATGAGCTCCGTCTCGCCGAGCATGATCGCCGCCGGCATGAAGTGCGGCTCCTTCTCGAGAATGCCCGAGAAAATCTGCTTCGCCTCCGCGACGCGCTCGCCCTCCAGCAGGTCGATGCCCTTCTGGTAGGTGAGCCCCATCCGGACCCCCTCCTCCCGCTCGAGCGCCGCCGCATCGCCGCTCTCAGCGAGCATGGCGTCGATCCGCTCCTGCAGGCGGCCCGCCTCGCGCCAGTCGCGGGCGCCGAGCGCGGCGTTGCGCCGGCGGCGCAGGACCTGCAGGCCGAGGCCGGAGAAGTCGCGCAGGACGCGGTCGCGAATCTGATGCGCGACCTCGCCCTCGCCCGCCACCTGATAGTCCTCGGCGAGCTGGTAGAGCACCGCGACGCTCTGCGGGTAGAGCACCGAGGCCCGCCGATGGACCTCGAGCGCCTCCTCCGCGCGCCCGAGGTGCCGGAGCACCTCGCCGTAGCGCAGAAGCGTCGCGAAGTCCTCGGGCTTGTCGATCAGCACCCCCTCGAGCTCGGCCGCCGCCCGCCCCCACTGACCGTCTTCCTGGAGGTCGACGGCCCGCCGGAAGCTGTTCTTGAGGCTCTTGGCCTCGCGGCTCCTGCGGCGGTCGCGCCGCAGCGCCAGGTCCCGTTTCAGGGTCTGGGTGAGCAGCACGCTCACCGCCGGCAGGAAGCCGACCAGGAAGACCGCGATGACCACCAGGTAGACGGGCACCGAGCGCTCCGCCGAGAGGCGGAACGGCTGATGCAGCAGCGCCGTGTTCTGATTGTGTAGATAGGTGACGCTGATGGCGACGACGAGCGCGACGAGGATTCCGACGAAGGTGCGGACTCGCATCGGGTCTCGAGTCGGGCCTCGGGTGCGTCTCGCCTATTCTTCTTCCAGGATGCCTTGCTCGACCAGCTCCTGGCAGTCGATACAGTACCGCGCCCAAGGCACCGCCTGCAAGCGCCGGCGGGCGATCTTCTCGCTGCAGTTGAAGCACACGCCGTAGTCGCCGCTCTCGATCCGCTCCAGAGCGCCCTCGATCTCCAGCAGGATCTGCCGCTCGCTGCCCGACAGCGACAGCATGAACTCGCGGTTGTAGGCGTTGTTGGCGCGATCGACGATGTCCTCCGCCCCGTCGTCGGCGTTCTGCTGGCCGACCTTCAGATCGTGCTCGTACATGCTGAGGATCTCCTCGCGCTGCTCCCCGAGCCTTTTCTTCAGGGCCTCGAACCCGCCCGCCCCCTTCTTTCTCTTCGTCTTTTTCGACATCGTCGCCTTGCGCACCCGGGCCTCCTTTGCGACCGCCGTTGGCCCGGCGGTCGGAAGATCCTATAACGGCTCGCGATGGTACTTTATTCCGGCTCGAATCGCCAAGGCCCGGTAGATCTGCTCGTAGAGGACCAGCCGCGCCAGCTCGTGGGGCAGCGTCAGCGGGCCCAGCGAGAGACCGTCCCGAGCCCGCTCGAAGACCTCGTCGGCGAGCCCCAGGTCCGAGCCCACGAGGAAGGCGACCGGGTGGGGCCAGTCCCGCGCCGTTCCCTCGAGCCACTCGGCGAGCTCGACGGAGGTGCGGGAGCGGGCGCGCCGGTCCACGGCCACGATCCGGCAGGGCTCGGGCAGGGCGGCGAGCAGGGCCTCGCCTTCGGCCCGGAGGCGGCGACGGCCGCCGGCGCCTCTCGCCCGCGCGCGCACCGGCAGGTCGCGCACCGCCGCCAGCCGTCGGATGCGGCGACGGTAGCCGGCGCAGAGCCGCTCCCAGTCGTCGCGCTGGTGCCGGCCGGCCCAGGCGACGATCAGCTCGCGGCCCATTGCCGGCCCGTCAGCCGACCACGTTCTTGCCCGAGGGCTCTTCGGTGCGTCCCAGGTAGCGCTCCCACTCCTCGCGATATGCGAGTGAGCGCAGGTCGCGCATGCGGTCGAGAAACACGACGCCGTTCAGGTGGTCGTTCTCGTGCTGGACGATGCGGGCCTCGAACCCCTCCACGATCGCGTCGATCGGCGTGCCGTCGCGATCGAGTCCGTGCAGCCGGATCGCGGGATGGCGCGGCACCAGGCCCCGCAGTTCGGGGATCGAGAGGCAGCCCTCCCAGTCGTAGATCAGCTCTCCCGACTCCGGCTCGATCATGGGGTTGGCGATGGCCCGCGCCGTCGCCGGCGCCCCGGGCTCGGCGGCCTCGACCTCCCAGACGAAGAGCTGGAGGTCGCGCCCGACCTGCGGCGCGGCGAGCCCGACGCCGGGCGCGGCCCGCATCGTCTCGATCATGTCGTCGATGAGGCTCTGCACCTCCGGTGCGGCCAGCTCGCCGGCGTCGACCGGCCGCGCCGGCTCGCGCAGCGACGGGTGCCCCAGGCGGAGGATGTCCAGAATGGCCACGGTCGTTCCCCGGTAGCGTCTGCGGCCGATTGTAACCCGGCCGAAGACAGAGTCCCCCGGCGAGCGGCGCGAGGGCGCGTGGCTGGAGGTGGCCCTCCCGGGCTCAAAAGGCCGATCTGGGCGTCTCGGTCAGCGAGCGGGAGTGGAACTGTGCCGCCGATGAGAGGGGCCGCTCGGCGCGAGGGTGTCGCGGGAGGGGGCCCTCCCGGGGTCAAGAGGCCGATCTCGGCGTCTCTCGTCTCACCGGAAAAAGGTCCGCGACGGGCGTCTCGTCAGCGGGCGGGAGTGGAACTATGCCCCCTGGAGGGCCCCCTCCCGCGACACCCGGGGCCATCGAAGA
>JBFJMD010000180.1:0-5742 GCA_041634115.1 Thermoanaerobaculia bacterium
GGCGCCCCAGGGCGTGTCGGCCGGCCGCAGCATCCCGGCGGCGACCAGCGGGCCCTCCCAGTCCAGCGCCACGTCCTCGCCCAGGAGGCTCGACGCCGCAGCCAGCTCGGAGGCCGGCACCGGCGCCTCGGCGAGCGCCAGCAGGCGCGCCGGCAGGGTCGGGGCCAGCCTCCCCACCTCGGCCTCCACGTGGCGGGTGAGGCGGAGCGAAGGCAGGTAGTCGGCGGACTCGTCGCCGCCGAAGAAGAAGCTGCCGTAGACCCGGCGCAAGCTGCGGCCGTGGACCAGCGCGAAGAGGCCCTCTTCGAGCGCGAACGGGCAGCCGAGGGCGGCCGCGACGAGGCGGCGGCGGACCGTCGCCGGCAGCGAGAGCCCTTCGGTCAGCCGATCGGCGAGCGCCTCCATCCGCTCCTCGTCGGGCGGCGGCAGGTCGAAGCGGGGCGCCGCCGCCAGCGGCTCCTGCAGGCCCGGCTCGCCGCGGGCGACGAGGACCAGGCCGAAGCGCCTGCCGAGCACCTCGGCGGCGGCCAGCGCCTCGAGCAGGGCGAGGTCCGCGGCGTGGGCCTGATGGAGGTCGTCGCAGACGACGGCCAGGCGCTCCTCGCCGCCCGCCAGCCGCTCCACCGCGACCTGGATCAGGGCGGCGAGGCTCTCGGCGGCCTCGGGATCGGTCTTCTCTCGCCACGCGGCGAGCTGCCCGCGGACCTCGTCGAGCTGCGGCGCCGCCGAGGCGGGGTGCCGCGGGTCGGCCCGCTGGCGGCGGGTGGGCGCCAGCAGATGGTCCAGGATCTGGTCGGCGAGCCCCGGCCGCGGCGCTCGGGCGGGGCGCGCCCGGGTCCACAGGAAGCGCCCCGGGCGCCCCGCGAGCGTCTCCCAGAGGAGCCGCGTCTTGCCGGCGCCGAGCGGCCCCTGGACGAGCGCCAGGGGGCCGGCGAGGACCTCTTCGAGCGCCTCCCGCTCGCGCGGGCGCTCGACCGGCTTGACGGCGCGGCCCAGGATCTCCGGGTTGCGCCAGGGGAAGTTGTCGGGCTGGCTCGACCCCGCCTGCACCAGCGGCAGCGGCTTGCCGGAGGGGCCGACGTACTCGCCGCCCGAGATGAGCTGCGGCCGGTCCTCGAGCATCTTGGCGGCGCGGCTGGTCATGTAGACGCCGGGGCCGGCGAAGGCGGGGGCCTTGCCGGCGAGGTCGCGCGCCAGCGGATCGTCGACGAGAAGGACGCCGTCGCCCACGACGACCACCCCGGGGAAGATCAGGATGCTGGCGGCGGCGGCGGCGGCCGCCTCGGAGCCCCCGCCGGCGGGCTCGAAGATCTCCCGGCCGAAGGAGAGGGCCGCGTCGAAGACCGCCGGGTCCCCGCCTTCCGGCAGCACGGCGAAGAGCCCCTCCTCGAGCGGATGGAGACCCGGCGCCCCGCCCAGCCGCGAGGCGACCGCGGCGAGGGTCTTCGCGCCGCCGCCGCCCGGGCCGCTCGGCCACACCCGCATCAGCGCCGCGGGCGTCCGTCGGCGCGGCGACGCCGGCCGGTTCGGGTGGCTTGCGGCGTTCATTCCTCGGCGGCGGGAGGCGGTCGAAGCGTCTCGGCGCGACGAGAGTCGGCCGGTTGTCGGGATTCTAACCGGTCGGGTCCTGCGATAAGATGGCCGCGGCCCCGTCGGGGGTCCCGCAGTCCACCGCCCCGGCCAGAACATTCCGGTCGCTCGCGAGCCACGCCTGGCCGGCGGCGACGTGCATCCGAAGGAGAACGAGCATCATGTCGAGAGGGAGCCTAGTCAACCGCCTCTACTACTTCACGATCGAGGACGAGAGCATGCTGGCGGAGGCCTTCGCCGAGTTCGACGACCAGGTCTTCGCGATCACCTACAAGGTCGGGGGCACCGAGGACGTCTTCGTGACCACGGCCGAGACCCGCGAGGCGATGGACCGCTACGACGTCCCCTACAACCTGCTGGCGGAAGAGGACGCGTCGCGCATCGCCCTCTACCACACGCCGCTGTCGCGCGAGGAGCTGTCGGACTACGAGGACGCCGTCAAGGCGCTGGCGCTGGCCTACCGGGCGATCGCGGTCGCCTGCGTCGGGGTCAACGGCGAGACCGACCTCGGCTTCGACCTGAGCGACGGCACCCGCCGCTACACCTACTTCACGGCGCCCGCCGGTCACACCTTCATCTGCCGTCTGTTCCACGACCGGCAGGAGGCCCACGACTTCCTCAACAAGCTGACCCTCGGCGACCGCGCCGCCCTCGCCTGGGCGAAGGCCATCCCGCTGGGGTCGTCGGAAGAGCTGAAGGGTTTCCACTGATCCCGGAAGAGACCTATTCGGTCTCGCGGCTCTGCGGCGAGATCAAGGAGCTCCTGGGCACGGCCCTGCCCTCGGTGTGGGTCGCCGGCGAGGCGCAGCGGGTCAGGCGGCACGCGAGCGGCCATCTCTACTTCGAGCTCGTGGAGAAGGGCGACGGCGACGAGATCGTGGGCAAGTTGGAGGCGGTCCTCTGGCGCAGCGACCACCAGCAGGTGCGGCGCGCCCTGGCTCGATCCGGGCAGGAGATCAGCGAGGGGCTCGAGCTCCGCTGCCGGGGCGGGATCGACTTCTACCCGCCCTTCGGCCGCACCCAGCTCGTCGTCCGGGAGGTCGACCCGACCTTCACGCTCGGGCTGCTCGCCGAGCGCCGCAGGCAGACGCTTGCGGCGCTCGCCGCGGCCGGTCTCCTGGAGCGCAACAAGCAGCTCGAGCTGGCGCCGCTGCCGCTCGCCGTGGCGCTCGTCACCTCGGAGGGCAGCGCCGCCTATCACGACTTCCTGAGCACGCTGCGCGAGAGCGGCTTCGGGTTCCGGGTCGTCGTGCTGCACGCCTCGGTCCAGGGCAGGCGCGCCGAAGGGGAGCTGGTGTCGGCGCTCGGCGCGCTCGCCGGCCTCGCGGTCGATTGCGTGGCGCTCGTCCGCGGCGGCGGCTCGCGCACCGACCTCGCGGTGTTCGACAGCCGGGCGGTGGCCGAGGCGGTGGCGCTGGCGCCGGTGCCGGTCCTCACCGGCCTCGGCCACGAGATCGACGAGTCCATCGCGGACCGCGTCGCCCACACCGCCCTGAAGACCCCGACCAAGGTCGCCGAGCACCTGGTGCGGCGCCTGGAGCGGGCCGACGCCGCCCTCGCCGAGCTGCGCGCGGCGCTGCGGCGGGCGCCCGGGCCGCGGCTCGAGCGCGCCCGCGAGGCGGCGGCGCGAGCCGAGCGCACGCTGCGCGCCACCGCCTACCGGCTGGCGGCCACCGGCGACCGGCTGGAGGTCCTGGCCGAGCGGGTGGAGGAGTCCGCCCGCCGCCGCCTGCGCCGCGCCGGCGGCGAAGCCCGGGCGGTCGGAAGGCGGATCGGGCGGGCGGCTCCCTTCCTGGTCGCGGCCGGCCGCCGCGACCTGCGCCAGGTCGGGCTGCGGCTCGGCACCGGCGGCCGCGGCCTGCTTTTGGCGGCGGCAGCGGACCTCGCCGGCCGCGAGAGGCTCTGTGCCGAGCTGGCGCCCCGGCGAACGCTCGAGCGCGGCTTTACAATCACCCGCGACGGCGCCGGGCGGGCGATCCGCGATCCGCGCGGGATCGGTCCCGGCTCGGAGCTGCGGACCGAGTGGGCGAGCGGCTCGGTGCGGAGCCGGGTGGAGGTCTCGTGATGGCCGAAAAGGACAAGCAGCCCAGCTTCGGCGAGGCGATGGAGCGGCTGGAGGCGATCCTGCGCCGCATCGAGGGCGAGGAGATCGACATCGACGAGCTCGGCGAGGAGCTCGGCAAGGCGGCGACGCTGCTCGAGCTGTGCCGGAGCAAGATCCGCAAGGCCGAGGTCGAGGTCCAGCAGATCGTCGAGTCGCTCGAGGAGCCCGGCGGCGACGCCGGCGACGCCGGCGACGAGCCGGGCGGGTCCGGATAGGCGCGGGCCGAGGATGTTCGAGCGCCAGACCAGCGGCTCCGTCGTCTGTCCGAGCTGCGGCAAGCTCGTCGGGGTGAAGGAGGAGGCCTGCTGGAGCTGCGGGCGCCGCAACCCCGGCATGTGGGGCTACGCCTCGCTGCTGCGCCGGCTGGGGAGCGACCTCGGGGTCGGACAGATCGTGATCTGGGGATGCGGCCTGCTCTACCTGCTGAGCCTGGCCCTCGACCCCGCGGGGGTGCGGCTCGGCGGCTCGCTGAGCTTCCTCTCGCCGAGCCCGCGCGGCCTCGAGGCCCTGGGGGCGAGCGGCGTCATCCCGGTCGTCCTGCGCGGCCGCTGGTGGACCCTGCTCTCCGCCGGCTGGCTGCACGGCGGGCTGATCCACATCTTGTTCAACATGCTCTGGGTGCGGCAGCTGGCGCCGGTGACGGTGGCGATCTACGGCGCCGGCCGGACGATGATCCTCTACACGGTCTCCTCGGTGGCCGGCTTCGCGCTGAGCTCCTTCGGCGGCGCCTACGTACCCTTCCTGGGGACGGTCATGGGCCGCGCCTTCTACACCGTGGGCGCCTCGGCGGCGATCTTCGGCCTGCTCGGGGCGATGGTCTACGCCGGCCGCCGCGGCGTCGGCGCCCACATCGGCCGCCAGGCCTGGGTCTACGCGGTGATCCTCTTCGTCTTCGGGCTGCTCATGCCCGGCGTGGACAACTGGGCCCACCTCGGCGGCTTCCTGGGCGGCTACGGGCTCGCCCGCTGGTTCGATCCGCTGCGTCCCGAGCGGGTCGATCACCTGTTCGGGGCGCTGGCGGCGCTGGCGCTGACCTTCCTCGCGGTCGCCTTCTCGTTCTTCGCGGCGCTGGGCGGCTCCCCGTGAGCGGCGGGCGGCGCCTGGCGATCGCGGCGGCCGATCTCGAGCTGCTGGAGCGGGAGGCGCGGGCGCGCTATCCGGCGGAGTGCTGCGGAATCCTGATCGGCGAGGCGGGCGGGGACCGGCAGCGGCGGGTGCGGATCGTCGAGGTCGTGGCGACCCCCAACCTGGAGCAGCGGCGCCCCGACCGCTACACGATCGACCCCCGGGACCTGCTCGCGGCCCACAAGCGGGCGCGGCGAGAGGGGCGCGCCGTGGTCGGCTACTACCACTCGCATCCCGAGCGGCCGGCGGTCCCGAGCGAGGTCGACCGCGCCGCCGCCTGGCCCGACACCAGCTACCTGATCCTCGAGGTGCGGCGGGGCGGCGGCTTCGCGGCGCGGAGCTGGCGCCTCGAGCCGGGCGGCCGCGGCTTCGTCGAAGAGCGGGTAGAATTGGCGTGAGCGACCCGCGATGAGCGCACCCCCGGTCACCCGCGCCGAAGCCGGGCCGCGTCGGCTCGGTCCCGACGAGATCCGCCGCTACGGCCGCCACCTGACGATGCCCGAGATCGGCGTCGAGGGGCAGGAGCGGCTCAAGCAGGCGCGGGTGCTCGTCGTCGGCGCCGGCGGCCTGGGCTCGCCGCTGGGGCTCTACCTGGCGGCGGCGGGGGTGGGCACCCTGGGGCTCGTGGACTTCGATCGGGTCGAAGAGACGAACCTCCAGCGCCAGGTGCTCTACGGCCAGTCGGACCTGGGGCGCCCCAAGGTCGAGGCGGCGCTCGAGCGGCTGGCGGACGTGAACCCGCACATCGATCTCGTCCCCTACCCGGCGCGCCTCGACTCCTCCAACGCCCTCGAGATCGTGTCAGGCTACGACGTGGTGGTGGACGGCAGCGACAACTTCCCGACCCGCTACCTGGTGAACGACGCCTGCGTCCTGGCCGGCAAGCCGAACGTCTACGGCTCGATCTTCCGCTTCGAGGGCCA
>JBFJMD010000181.1:0-5724 GCA_041634115.1 Thermoanaerobaculia bacterium
GAGAAGGAGGTCAGGAAGTCGTCGGTGCCCTGGCTCGGCGAGTAGGCGTCGGAGACCGCGCCGACGGTGATCACGTAGGGGTTGTTGCCCGGCACGCCGATCGTCATCGGGTCGCGGCCGGTGTTGCCGGACGAGGTCACGACCACGATCCCGGCCTCCCAGGCGCGCATCACGGCCTGGTTGAGGGGATCGTCCCAGTAATGGGAGCGCGCCTCGGCGCTCAGCGAGAGGTTCAGGACCCGGATCCCGTAGGCGTCCTTGTAGGTCACGGCGAAGTCGATGCCGCGGATGACGTCGGCGTAGGTGCCGTAGCCGTCGCGCTCGAGCGCCTTGATCGACACCAGGTCCGCGTCCGGGGCGACGCCCATGTAGGCGCCGTCGCTCTTCACCCGCGCGCTCATGATGACGCTCGTCATGTGGGTGCCGTGCCCGTTCTTGTCGTCGGTCCTGCCCTTCGGATCGCCCGAGGCGACCTCGCGGTCGAAGCGGGCGTCGTACTGGGCCAGCAGCCGATGGTGGCCGTTGGCGGTCCGGTAGAGGTCGAGGGTGCTCAAGAAGCCGGAGTCGATCACCGCCACGGTGACGCCGGCGCCGGTGATCCCCTCCGCGTGCAGGCGCTCCGAGCCGATCAAGTCGTCGGAGAAGTCGGGGGGCGGGAGCTCTTCCTTGGGGCCGCCGCCCTTGCCGCCGCTTCCGCCCTTGCCGCTCGACCGCACCTCGCGGTCGACCATGACCCGCAGGCCGCTGCCCAACCGCTCCAGCCGCTCGAGCTGCTCGGCGGTGACCTCGGCGGCGACCGCCCGGATGATCCCGAGCCGGTGGGTGATCCGGGCGCCCGATTCGGCCACCGCTTGCGCGACCGAGGCGAGATCGGTTCCCTGGACGATCACCCGCTGCGTCGGCGCGGCGTCTCCGCCCTCGCCGGGGCCCACCCCCGCCGAGAGGAAGAGCGCGAGCGCCAGCACCGCCAGCCCTACCCCGTGAATCGTGCGCTTGAGTCGTGTCATCGTCTTGGCTTTCCGGGGCCTCGGTGGCCCTCTTTCGCCCGGATTCAGGGCAAGGCGCGTACCATGCGCGCTTTCCGATGTCTCGATGGGCGGCACCGCTTCGCCGGCCACCCGGCCGGCCCCAGGGACTTCTCGGAAGGTATTGAGGGGAAAGGAGTTCTGCCCGAGCGCCCAGCCGCCCGGCGGAGCGGGCCGGAGGTCGGCCGGCGCCGAGCCGATCCGCCGGTGCCCAGGCTTCCGCCGCTTCTTCTCGCGGACTCGAGAGAAAAAAGGCGGAATCCGCCGATATTTCGACTCGAGCGCCATCCAGGGAGAGCCTCGCGCTCTTCTCCGATCCCGGACCGGGCGAGGCCGCGCGGCCGGGAGCGGGGCAGAGTAGAATCGACGCATGCAAGAGCTCATTCGCGAGTGGCCCGGTCTGGGCATCGTCAGCCGGTTCGACGAGCCCACCGGCACCTGGGTCTTCATCGCCCTGCACGACAACCGCCTCGGGCGGCCGACGGGCGGCACCCGGCTGCGCGTCTACACCGCTCCCGAGGACGGCCTCCTCGACGCGATGCGGCTCGCCGAGGGCATGACGTTCAAGTGGGCGGGGCTCGAGCTGCCGATGGGCGGCGGCAAGGCGGTGCTGGCGGCGCCCGGGCCGCTCGAGGGCGAGGCCCGGAGCGGTCTCCTGCGCCGCTACGGCTCGTTGATCGAGGGCCTGGCCGGCGCGTTCGCCACCGGCGAGGACCTCGGCACGACGACCGCCGACATGGAGGTGATCGGCGAGGAGACCCGCTACGTGCACCTCTTCCCGGACGAGGACGGAACCGCCACCGACCCCGGGCCCTTTACCGCCCGCGGCGTCTTTCGCGGCATCGAGGCCGCCCTCGAGGCGGTCGGCGAGCCGGGCCTCGAGAGCCGCTCGGTCCTAGTCCAGGGGATCGGCGACGTGGGCTGGCCGCTCGCCGGGCTGCTCGCCGACGCCGGCGCCCGGATCCTCGTCGCCGACGTCGACGGCGAGCGGCTGGCGGCGGCGTGCGACCGCTTCGGCGCCGAATCCGTGCCGCCCGAGGCGGTCTACGAGACCGCGTGCGACGTCTTCGCCCCGTGCGCGATCGGCGAGGTGCTCGATCCGGAGACCATCCCCAGGCTGCGCTGCCGGATCGTCGCCGGCTCCGCCAACAGCCAGCTCGCCGAGCCCGGCGACGCGCAGCGGCTCCACGAGCGCGGGATCCTCTACGCCCCCGACTACATCGTCAACGGCGGCGGCGCGCTCGCCTTCGGCCTTCTCGCCTCCGGCGAGACCGACCGCGAGCGGCTCTACGAGCGGATGGACCTCGTCGGCGAGCGCCTGCGGGCCATCTTCGAAGAGGCGCGCGGGAACTCGGAATCCCCCGCCGTGACGGCGGAACGTCAGGTGCGCCGCACGCTCGCAGAGGGCCTTCGCGCCGCCGGCTGACGACGGTTCGCGAACCGACCGGCGATCAGTCCGCGTTCGACTCGAGGTCGCGCTCGTCGAACAGCACCGGCGCTCCCTCGAAGCTCGGCGCGCTCGACACCAGGATCACCGTCGGCAGCCCCTCGACCAGCCGCTCGTAGCCGCCGAAGAACGCGCTCGCCTTCTCCTTCGGCCCCGGCTGGCGCAGCCCCACCAGCACCAGGTCGCTGCCGGCGCTCTCCCGATGCATGATCTCGGGGATCGGCGAGCTCTTGTCGAAGATCACCTGCTGGGTCGCCGCGAGCCGGGTGCCGGCGACGATCTTGCGCAGCTCGGCCTCGGCCTTGACGCGCTGCTTGTCGGTGCGGACCACCGTGAGCACCCGCACCACGGCGTCGCGCCAGCGGTCGTGCGAGGTCAGCAGGAAGGCCACCACCAGCATCAGCGCGCCGTTCTTCTCGAGCCCGCCCCACCAGATGTCGATGGTCCTGTCGAGGCCCCAGCCGCGCTCGGGGTGGAAGCGCACGATCAGCACCGAGCGGTCGAGCGCGAACAGCTCCTGCAGCGCCTCCAGATAGTGGTCGCGCCGGTCCTCCTTGCGCAGCCAGCCCAGCATCACCGTGTTGGCCTCGAAGTTGCCGAGCCCGTAGGACTGGGTGACCGTGACCAGGCCGTGATAGACGTCCTTGACCACCTCGACCCGGGTGAAGACGTTGGGGAAGCGCCTCGTCACCTGGTTCTCCAGCACCTCGAGCAGCTCCCGGCGCTTCGCCGCCTGCTCGGTGATCTCCCCCTGGATGAGGTGGAAGAAGGAGACGATCCCCCGGTCCTGCACCAGGGCGCTGCCGAGCTCGGCGAGGTGCGAGCGCTTCTCGAAGCTGCCGCCGAAGATGATCAGGTTCGGCCGCCAGTTCATCGGGTGGAAGCGGGCGCGGCGGTGGCGCTGGAGCGCGGTGCGCACGAGCGCCGACCAGATGCCGTGGCGGGCGTCGCCGAAGGTCGCCCCGAGCGCCTGGCGCTGCGCGAAGACGTAGATCCCGGCGCAGACGACCATCGCGGCGAGCATCGCCGGCAGGTCGATGATGCTCATCACGTAGAAGCAGGCGACCGCCCCCGCCAGGCTGATCCACCACGGCACCGCGAACGAGGGCCGGAAGCTGGGGCTGGCGGCCCACTTCTCCAGACCGCAGGCCAGGTTCGTGACCCCGTAGGCGACGAGGAAGAACATCGTCAGGATCTGGGCGATGACGTCGAGGCCGCCGAGCAGGATCGCCACCTGGGCGAGGGCGAAGGTCACCACCAGGCCGATGCGCGGCTCGTTGGCGGGCCCCGAGCCGCGGGCGAGGAAACGCGGCAGGATCCGGTCCCCGGCCAGCGCCTGCAGCGTGCGGGGCGCCGCCAGGATGCTGCCCATGGCGCTCGACAGGGTGGCGGCCCAGACCCCGAGGTAGATCAGCGCCGGGACCCAGGCCACCTTCCACATCGAGCGCAGATCGGTCCTGAGCGTCTCTCCGTCCAGGTTCGCCGCCAGCCAGATCGGCACCGCGGTGTAGATGACGAGACCGACGAGGATCGCCGCCATCGTTCCGCGCGGCAGGTCGTGCCGGGGGCTGCGCAGGTCCCCTGACATGCTGACCCCGGCCATGATGCCGGTCACCGCGGGGAAGAAGACGGCGAAGACCGTCGCGAAGGGCAGCGCGCCCTCGACCCACCAGGTGATCTCGGCCGGCGGCGCTGCCGAGCGGCCGACGAAGAACGAGGCCAGCGAGAGCCCGATCGCCCCCATCACGAAGTACTGGGTCTTGATCGCCAGGTCCGCCCCCTTGAGCGAGATCAGGGTCAGGGCGACGCAGACGACCGTGCCGATCAGCCGCGAGTCGATCGCCGGCACCAGCAGGGCCAGGGTCTCGGCGAAGCCGACGACGTAGAACGCGATGCTCAGCGCCTGGGCGAAGAACAGCGGGATGCCGATGGCGGCCCCGGCCGGCCCGCCGAGCGAGCGGCTGATCATGAAGTAGGCGCCGCCCACGCCGACCGTCCGGTTGGTGGCGATGCTCGAGACCGACAGTCCCGTCGTGATCGAGATCGCGTGCGCGAGGCCGACGACGAGCAGCGCCCCGGCGAGGCCGGTGTTGCCGACCACCCAGCCGGTGCGCATGTACATGATGACGCCCAGGATCGTGAGGATGCTGGGCGTGAACACCCCGCCGAAGGCCCCGAAGCGCTTCATCGGGGCGGCGGGCGATGGGGTCGCTCGGGAGGAGCTCATCGGGGTTTCGCGGCGGTGGGCGAGGTTCGTGTCGACCCGAGCGCGCGACGATTCGCGGGAACTCCCGAAGTCTACCGCCAAACGGCTGCCCGCGACAGCCGATCGCCGGCCGGCGGGATCGGGCTCCGGCGGCCGCCTCCGCCCCGCGAGCTGAGGCGGCCGAGGTCAGCGGCGGGGGCTCGCCGTTGGACCGGGCAGCGGCCGGGTCCGTCGGATCAGAACCGGTAGCTCACGCCCAGGTTGGCCGTTCCGAAGTCGAGGTCGAGCCGCTGGTACTCGAGCAGCACGCCGAGACCCTTGGGGAACGCGTACCGAACCCCGAGGCCGGTGAGCACACCCTGGTCCGAGAAGCTGTCCAGCCGTCCGCCGCCAAAAGAGCTCCCGGTGTGCGAGATGTCGGTCTCCCAATCGAGGACGCCGACCCGGCCGAAGAGCCAGAGGCGCTCGCCGACGGGCCAGCGGGGGATCGCCGAGAGCGAGTAGCCGCTGACCTCGGCCGACACCGGGGCGAAGACCTGGAGGCACTCCCGGCCTTCGATGCAGAGCCCCAGGAACTCCCGCGCCAGCCGCTCGATGCAGACCGGCGAGCGCTCCGGGCAGGGCGAGCCGCCGCCGGAGTACTCGCCGAGGTCGTGGACGCCCGCCTGGATCGCCAGATAGCGGTTGACGGAGTAGCCCACTTCCACCGCCCGGGCGGCGTCGTCGTCGTCGAAGACCTTGGGCGCGAGGGCGCCGTACCTCGCGTCGAGGCTCGCCGGGCCCGCCTTGGCCTCGACGTACCAGGCCCGGTCGCCGGCCTGGAGGGCGCCGGCGCCGGCGACGATCGCGAACGCCACCAGCGCCGCCAGCAATGCAGGGGATCCGAAGCTGCGAGACATGGCTCGATTCCTCCTGGGAGATCCGCCTCCCTCAACGAACCGCAGAGATTGCATACGGCGTGCCACGGCTCGCCGGATCGGCCGCCGGCACCAAGCGACCCGGCCGCCGCAGCGAGCGGGGCCGGGTCGGGGGGCTCTCGTCCGAGC
>JBFJMD010000182.1:0-5703 GCA_041634115.1 Thermoanaerobaculia bacterium
CCGGGTTCCTCGCGAAGAAGTCGAAGGGGCGGAGCTCGAATCCACGCCAGGTGGTGGGCAGCACTGGCCAGTCCTCGGCGCGGACGACGTGGTGCATGCCGAGCGTGTACCAGAGGACGAGGTCGGTGTCGCGGATCGGGCGGTCGCGGGCCGTCCAGGCCGGCAGGCCGTCGCCGCCGCGGCCCTGATTGGGGTACTTGCCGGCGGCGTAGCGCTCGCCCCGGGCGTAGGGCGTCGCCCAGAGGTGGAACTCGGTGAAGCCGGCGCGGCGCTGGAGCCGGCTCCCGGCACCGAAGAGCGGCAGGGCGTTGGTCCCGGGCGCGAGCTGGTAGCTCACCGGGTAGCCGAGCGGCCCGCGCGAGGCCGGGTTGACGACCCGCCAGAGGGCGGGGTGCTCGAGGTCGATGCGGAGCTTCGCCTCCCGCTCGGTCGCCGCGGTCCGGGCGGCGACGGTCCAGGTCGACTCGCGGGGCCCCTCCCCCTGAAGCGCGGTCGTCCGCAGGCGCTCGACGACGAGGCTGTTGGCCGGCCCGTCCACGTCGAGGTCGAGTCGGAAGGAGAAGAAATGGTCGTGGTGGACGGCCACCGTGTGCCTCGCCACCATCCGGCCGTGGGCGGTGTCGGCGGCGCTCGTCTTCGACGCGAGGTCGCGGCTCGCCACGGCCTTGACCTGGGGCACCCCGGTGGCGCCGACCGAGACCGCGATCGAACCGTCCTGGCGGAAGACCCAGTCGAGGACGTAGTCGTAGTTGCCGACCGTGGGCACGGTCCGGAGCACCAGCTCGGTCCGCCGCCGGGCCTCCATCCGCCCGGTCTCGCTCTCGAAGTGCCGCCAGGCCACGTCCCCGGCGTAGCGCTCGAACAGGCAGGCGGCGCGCGGCTGGACGTAGGCGTTGGCCCAGTCGTCCACCAGCAGCGGGTGGAAGAAGGCGGCGTAGGCGGGGCAGTCGAGCCCCGACTCCAGGCGCGACAAGAGCTTGCCGATGCCGTACTCGCCGGCGTCCATGAAGGCGCGGAAGTGCCAGGCCGGGCCCGGGTCGGTGTAGGGCACGAACATCTCCGAGAGCGAGCCCTGGTAGAGGACCGACCGGCCCGGGCCCCCGCCGCCGGCGCCGTATGCGACGAGGGAGACGACCGGGCCGAGGCGCGGATCGATCCGCCAGTGGAAGCGCCACTTCTGCCAGTACACGAAGTGGCCGTCCAGCGTGTAGCCGGGCCCCGCCGGCTGCTCGAGCGAGATCGGGCCGGGCGCCGGGCGCGGCGGGCCGGCGCTCTCCTCGTCGAAGTCGACGGGCCCGTCGGGGACCGGCACGGCGCCGGTGTCGACGAGCTCGATCACCTCGCGGTCGTCGAGGTCGACGACGGCCACGAGCCCCTCGATCGGCCGGCCCCAGAAGTTGCCGACCCCGCGCGAGTCGAAGCTCACCACCCGCACCAGCCGCCGGCCGCGCTCGCGGGGGTCGCCGAAGAAGCCGGCGGCGAGCGGCACCGGCACGACGGCGTCGAGGTCGTCGAGGCCGCGCGCGGCGATGGCCTCCCGCCATCCGGGATGGGCGCGCACGATCTCCTGCGCGGCCTCCCACTCCTCGGTCAGCAGGATCCCGGGCTGGACGTCCGGGACCTCTTCCCAGGAGACGGTGCGCGCGGCGGCGAGGTCGACGACGGCCTCGAAGGCGCGGCGCCCCTTCTTGACGACCGCCAACGCCCGCCGCTCGGCCGGATCGCCGGGCTTCCAGGCGAGGACGCGCGCCTTTTCGGGCTCGTCGAGGGTGACGAGCGGGAACAGGCTGTCCTCGTCCACGCGCCCTTCGCCGCGCAGCACCTCGACGACGGTGCGCAGCTCGACGGCGGTGAGCGGGTCGAGCGGGTGGACCTCGGGCTCGGAGGCCGCCGCGGTCGCGGCCAGCAGCACGGCCAGGGCGGCCGGGGCGGCCCGGCGTCGGGCCGGACGGGGTGCGGTGAACGGCGCCATGGGCTGGCGCGATTCTAGCGGCCGCCGAGCGGGCGGTCTTCGTGCTAGCCTGCGGGCTCCTCCGGTCCCGACGCGGTGACAGGGTCACGCCACAGCGCTGGAAGTCGAACCCGGGCCTCCCTGCGGTCCGTCGCCGCGCGCCGGGCGCTGGTCTCGGCCCTGCTCGCGGCCCTGTTCTCGGCGCCGGGCCCCGCCCGGGCCCACGACATCTGGCTGCACGCCGAGCGCTTCCGGCTCGAGCCGGGCGAGACCCTGGTCGTGCGCCAGCTCGTCGGCGACGAGCTCGAGGCCGACCTGGCGCGGCTCGAGGCGACCCAGGAGCTGCCGCTGCTCGTCGACATGACGCCGCGCTTCGCGCTGGTGACGCCGGCGGGCGCCGTGGACCTGCTGGGCGAGCGCGGCGCCCGGCGCTCGGTCAAGCCGGTGCTCGAGCGGACGCTCGACTTCGAGGGCCCGGCGCTGGTGGCGATGGAGCACGCCATCCTCTACACCGAGTTCACGAGCGCCGAGTTCCTGGAGTACCTGGAGCACGAGGGTCTCGATCCCGAGCGCTTCCGGGAGCACATGGGGTCGAGGCCCCGCCAGACGGAGGGCTACCAGCGGACCCTGAAGTGCCTGGTGCGGGTCGGCCCCGGAGGATCGGCCGATCTCCACGGCCGGCCCCTCGGCCAGCCGCTCGAGATCCTGCTCCTCCAGGACCCCGACCGCCTCGACCCGGGCGACGAGCTGGAGGTGCGGGTGCTGCTCCACGGCGAGCCGCTCGCCGGCCAGCCCGTCAACGCCTACCACGGTTCGGAGACGGCCTCGGGAGAGGGCGCGGTGGCCAGGCTCCGGGCGAGGACGGACGCCGCCGGGGTCGCGCGCTTCCGGTTGGGCGCCGCCGGGGTCTGGCTCGTCCGGCTCGTCTATCTGGCGCCCTGCTCGGAGCGCTCGGGCGTGGACTGCGCGGACACGGCCTGGGAGAGCTACTGGTCGGCTTTCAGCTTCGCGGTCGACTGACGCGCCCCGCCCGGCCCGCCGAGTCGAGCGCGCGCCGACGCCGCGGGCGCGACCTTCCCGCCGTGGGAAGGTCGCGCCGGGGCAACCGGTGAATGCGTCGGACTAGCGCCGGCTCAGAACGGGTCGGTGCAGGCCGGCGTGACGTTGATCGCCTTCAGCCGCTTGGGGACGTCCGAGGGCGCGCCGGTGGCGTCGCAGAAGCCGTCGCCGTCGGCGTCCGTCGGGTCGCAGTCGTCTCCCGGCAGGAAGATGAACTGCTGGATCAGGTCGCCGTTGTCCACGTCGTTGAAGACGCAGGCGGTCAGCCGGCAGGCGCCCTGGCCGATCCGGGTCCCCAGCGTCCGCGAGGCGATGTTCTTCACATTGCCGTTCGCATTGCAGATCTGCACCCGGCCGAGCGGCACGTGGGCCTTCGCCCAGGCCACCGACGAGCCGATCAGGGCGAAAGCGACGACCCCGACCACGATTGAGAGAAAGACGACTCTCTGCTTCATCACGCACCTCCCGTTGTTCTGCCGATCCCCGAGGGACGTTCGAGTTTGGCAAGATCCTAGCACACGTCCGGAGCGCGGAGAGGAGCGCGGCATCCCGCGGGCGCCGCGGGGCCGCGACTTGAAGGAAGCGGAGCGCGGCATTTTGCCTCATAAGCGGCAGATCGCCCCGATCGGAGGGGCGAGTGAGACGGGGAGGTACATCCATCGAGGTATTTCCACTTCGGTGGCGGCTGAGTGCGGCAATCTGCCGCAGTTCGCCCCGGAGGGAATCCGCCCGCCCCTCCCCGGGGTCGACGGGCCAAGCCCTTTGGATTGAAGAAGATGATGGCCCCCCTCCGGCCGCCGCCAAGCCTGGCAGGCCGCTTGCTCTCTTCCGGGGTGTCCCATGGAGGGTCCGATGCTCGAAACTCTGCGCAGAGCCACCGTCCTGCCCCGGCTGTACATCGAGGGGGTGGCCTGCGCCGCCGCGGCGCTCGCCTTCTTCTGGCTCCTCGCCAACGGGGCGATCCAGCCTCTCGCGGTGCTGCTGCTCGAGCTCTACCTCGCCTTCTGACTCGCTTCCCCCCGGCCCAGGGCCGTGTTTGAGCTAGGGTTCGATTGATGGCCGAGAGCCCCATCATGAGGGAGGTCACCCTGACGCTCCCGATGGTCGCCGACATGGAGGTCGCGGCCAGCAAGACCGCTACCGCCATGGCCGCGGCGATGGCGATGAGCTCCGATAAGATCGACGAGGTCCGGATGGCGGTCCTCGAGGCCTGCATCAACTCCTTCGAGCACAGTGGGGCCGAGGACCGGGTGGTCCACATCACGCTCTCGGTGCTCGGCAACACCGAGCCCGAGAAGCTGCGGATCGCGATTCGCGACACCGGAGTGGGGTTCCGCCCGGAGGAGGTCGAGGAGCCGCGGATCGAAGAGAAGATCAAGGCCCGCCGTAAGCGCGGCTGGGGGCTGAAGATCATCAAGGGTCTGATGGACGAAGTGGAGATCCGGTCGGACGAGAGCGGCACGACGATCGTAATGAGCAAGTATCGCGACAAGCGCGGAGAGTGACGATGACCGAATCGCTGAAGGTGACCCTGGATCGGCGGGACGACCTGGCGATCATCTACACCGAGGGCTACATCAACAACCAGGGCGGCGAGGAGATCGCCCGCGTCGCCTTCGAGCTGATCGACTCCGGCGAGAAGCGGGTGCTGCTCAACCTCAAGGGGACCAAGATCGTCAATTCGATCGGCATCTCGATCCTGATCGAGCTGATCGAGAAGATGCTCGAGATCGACGGCAAGCTCGCCTTCTGCTGCCTGACCCCGACGATCGAGAAGACCTTCCAGATCATGGGGCTCTCCCAGTACGCCGAGATCTTCGCCGACGAGCCGGCGGCCGTCGCCGGCATGAAGGGGTGACCTTGTCGGCGGGAAGCGGCGCGTCGACCGATCGGGCCGCCTGGGGCGACGCGCTCGATCGCGCCGCCCGCAAGAGCACCGGCCGCGCGCTGCTCGACCGGCTGCTGGGGGAGCTCTGCGAAGAGCTGGGCGCGACCGGCGCGGCGGTCTACCTGCGCGACGACGGCCGGCTGGTGCGCGAGGCGGCGGTGGGCAGCGGCCCCTTCCCGTCGCGCCTCGACCCGGCCGCCGAGACCGGGTTCCACATGCTCCGGCTCGTGGCGCTCGACGGCGCCGAGCTGGCGATCGCCGGCGAGGTCGATCCGACGGCCGCGGCCGACGAGCGGCTCGCCGTCGCCTTCACGGCGGCGCTGCGCGCCCACCAGCTCGAAAAGAAGCTCAAGCGCCAACGGTTCGAGGTCGCCTTCCGCGGGGTCGAGCTGGAGGCCCTCTACGACGTCGGCCTGGCGGTGGCCTCGACCCTCGACTTGGAGACGCTGTGCGAGGAGGTGCTGCTGCGCGCCATCTCGCTCCTCGACGCCCGCCGGGGGGCGCTCTACCTGGACGCCGACGGCGAGCTGGCGCTGGTGCGCACGCTGGGCGGCGACGCCCGCCGCCGGCTCGCCTACGACGAGCCGCAGGTCGAGAGCCTGCGCCGCTCGCAGGACCCCGCCGACCGGGGCGCTCAGGACGTGCTGCCGGGGGCGGGGCACCTGCTGGCGGTGGCGATCGAGGTCGACGGCCGCTCGCGCGGGCTGCTGGTGGTGGGCGACAAGGAGAGCCGGCACGGCGTCGGGCCCTTCGGCTCTTCCGATCGCCGGACGCTGGCGCTCTTCGCCAACCAGGCGGCGATCGC
>JBFJMD010000183.1:0-5698 GCA_041634115.1 Thermoanaerobaculia bacterium
AGGTGCTGCGGCGGGCGATCCCCGGCGCCGTGGTGCCGCCGCGGCGCGAATCCGGCCGGGAGCCGGGCCACGAGCCGCGCCGCCGGCCCGCGGGCCCGCCGCTGGCCGGCGGCCTCGAGCACTGAGTCCGGCTGCGGAAAGGCGAGCGGACCGCCGCCGGCTCCGGCGACGGCCCGTGCCGGTGGTCCCGGGTCAGTCGTCCGACGAGTACTGCGTCAGGCCCGAGGTCTTGCCCTCTTCCGTGGAGAGGGTGGCGTTGACCGTACGCCCGTCCCCTTCACCGGTGACGAAGACCTGGGTGCCGGAGTCCCCGACGCTGATCTTCTGGACGCTCACCTCGTAGCCGGCTCCCTTCAGCAGCTCGCGCAGCCGCTCCGCCGCGGTGTCGACGTCGTCCGAGGTCGTCCAGGTGAACATGCCGGTCTCGCCGGAGTCGCCGGAGACGCTGAAGGTCGTCGCCACGTCGCGCTCGCCGGGGTAGCGGGGCACCCAGTCGGGGATCTGCTCGCCCCCCGCGGCGCCGCCGAAGCGGGCGGTCTTGCCCTCGGGCCCGGTGACCGTGAGGCCGCCCTCGCCCTCGTCTCCGAATCCGACGGTCGTCTCGCCCTCGTCGGTCTCGAAGCGGAATCGGCCCTCGGCGATCTCGTCGAAGTCGACGGTCACGGTCTCGCCGGTCTTGGTGTTGCGGACCGTGATCGTGCCCGCCTCGTCGTCGGACTCGACCAGCTCGAGCTCGGGGTTGACCCTGACCATCAGCTCGGCGGCCGCTCTCGCCGGGTTCTTCTCGAAGTCGCCGGCGACGTCCTTCACCTTGTTGGCGACGAACAGGCCGCAGGAGAAGACCGCGACGCCGCCGAGCAGCAGCAGCGCCAGGCAGCCGATGCCGACCCAGGCGAGCGGGCTCAGGCCCTTCTTTTTGGGCGGCGCTGCGGTCGGGCCGGTCGGAGAGGTGGGTGGGGGCGGCGGCGGGGTGGGGCTGGTCGGTTCGCTCATCGGGTGGTCCCTCCTTGAGGCGGCGCTCTCTTGACGGCTTCGCCGCCTTTCACACGAAGTCTATCCGCTCCAGCGCCCGCACGTCAGCCAGGGGGTCGCCGGGCGCCGCCACGACCCGGTCAGCCCCGGGGCGGCCGGATCTTTTCGAGCGCGGCGGCCAGCGCGTTGAACCCGTCGCCGGCGCGCTTCTGCCCCTTGACGTAGCTCTCGTAGTCGGCGCGGCTGCCCTCCACCTTCGAACCCTCGAGCGTCAGCGAGATCCGCCGCCGCCGCGGATCCACCCGCAGGATCTGCACCGACACCTTCTTGCCGGGCGGAAACAGCCGGGCGGCCGAGGAGCCGCGGGGAAGGGTCATGCTCGCCGTCGGCAGCAGCCCCGTGAGCCCGGGCTCGAGCGCCACGAAGGCGCCGAACGACGCGACCTTCTCGACCACGCCGTCCACCACCGCGCCCTCTTCGAAGCGCTCCTTCACCCCCTTCCAGGGGTCGGGCTCGAGCGCCTTCATGGAGAGCGAGATGCGCTTGCCGCCCTGCTCGACCTTGAGCACCTTGACCCGCACCTGCTGGCCGACGGCGAGGGCCTCGGCGGGCTTCTCGGTCCGCTCGCGTCGGATCTCCGAGACGTGGACGAGCCCCTGCACTCCGCCCAGGTCGACGAAGGCGCCGAAGTCGGTGAGGGAGGCGATCCGGCCGTCGAGCACGGCGCCGGGCGCGATCTTCTCGCGCAGCTCCGACCGCCGCCGGCCCCGCTCGGCGCGCAGGGCCGCGACCCGCGAGATCACGACCCGCTTGGCCTTCTTCTGGATGCGCAGCACCAGGAAGCGAAAGGTCTGATCGAGGTAGGTCTGGGGCTCCTGGATGCCGCCGGGCTCCATCTCGGAGCGCGGGCAGAAGGCGGTGACCTTGTCCACGACCACGTGGAAGCCGCCGTTGTTCCAGCCGATGACCCGGCCTTCGATCTCGCGCCTCTCGTTCTTGGCCTTGCGCAGGGCGGCGATCTCCGGCGTGTCGGGGACCGGCGGCGCCTTCGGGGCGGCCGCCCTCTTCTTCTTTCTCTTCTTCTTCGCGGTGGCGGGCTTCTCTGGCGACGCGCCCTCGGCGGCGGCGGCTTCGGCGCCGGCCGTCTCCGGTTCGGGCCCGTCGGAGGCCGGGGAGGGGTCCGCGGCCGGTTCGTCGCCGCCGGCCCCTGCGGCGCTCGGCTCGGCCGCTGCGGCGCTCGGCTCGGCCGCTGCGGCGCTCGGCTCGGCCGCCGCGGCACTCGGCTCGGCGCCCGCGGACGCCTCCGCGCTCCCGCTCGGACCGCCGTTCGCGCTCTGGGCGGGAACGACCGCCGCTTCGTCCGACTCCGCTCGCGCGCCCGATTCGGGGGCGTCCGCGGCGGCTTCTTGCGGGGTCGAGAGGCTCTCGCTCATGGACCTGGAGGAATCCCTGGGTTCGAAAGGAGTACGGGAAAGAGTGGATCCCGGTTTGGCCGGAAGGAACTGCATTATCGCATCGTGGGGCGAGATCGTCAATCGCGGCCGCCTGGTTCGGGTCCGGCCCGGCCGGGTAGAATGGCCGCCGCCGTCGCGAACTGGGGCGCCGGCAACTTCGAAGGGAGGACCGGTCGATGGAGCTGAGTGCCGCGGAGAGGCTGATCGTGGAGCGGTTCGGGGAGAAGGCCCGGATCGCCGGGGGACCCCGCCCCGGCTACATGCTGCGCAAGGCCGCGGTCCTCTACGTGCGGGACGAGCACCCGCACCTCGACCTCGAGGCGGCGCTCGCCGGCCTGGTGGAAAAGGGCCTGCTCAAGGTCAACGAAGGAGGAAACCTCTACTACCTGAGCGCCGCCGGAGCCGAGCTGCTGGGCGCTCCCGCCAAGGCCTGAGCCGCCGTCAGCCGGTGGCCAGGCGGCCGTCGAGGTCGAGCTCGGCGGCCACCCCCTTCATCGCCTCGAGCACGTTGCCGGCGTGCTGCCAGAGCTCGAGCCGGCCGCCGTAGCAGACGCGGGAGAAGTCGGCGGTCGCGGCGGCGACCTCTTCGCGATTGACGCCGCGGGCGAAGGCGCCCTCCTTCCAGCGCTTCCGGATCGACTTGAGCTTGACCTCCCGCAGGTCTTTCGAGGGCCGCACGAGCGCCGCGGCGATGACCAGGCCGGTGATCTCGTCGCAGGCGAGCAGGGCGAAGTCGATCGGCCGCTCGCGCTCCACCCCGGTGCCGGCCGTGTTGTGGGAGAGGATCGCCTGGACCACGGTCTCCGGGCAGCCGGCGGCGCGCAGGATCGGCGCGCCCTCGGCCGGATGTCCCTCGAGCGTCGGGTGCATCTCCCAGTCGAAGTCGTGCAGCAGGCCGGCGAGGCCCCAGGTCTCGGGGTCCTCTCCGAGCTCGGCGGCGTAGAAGCGCATCGCCGACTCGACGGCGAGCATGTGGCGCTGGAGGCCGCGCGCCTCGACGCTCTCCTCGACCAGCTGCCAGGCGGACTGTCGGTCCATCGGGGCTCTCCCTTCCCGTCCGGCTCAGAGCAGGGCGAAGGTCACCGTGACCTTGGCGACCAGCTTGCCGGTCTCGCCCTCGGCGGCCGGCTCGAGCTGCCGGACCTCGCCCTCGGCGACCGCCAGAGTGCGGCCCTTCTTGAGGACCCTGCCGCGGCCGAGTAGGCGGCCGGGGCGGGCGCGGCTCAGCAGGTGGACGTCCATCTCGGCCGGCACCACCGGCGCGGCCACGGCGCTCGCCGCGGCGACCTCGGCGAGGGTCGCCAGCACCGCGAAGTGCACGGTGCCCGGGGCGACCTCGTGCTCGGGCCGGGTGTCCAGGGCGACGGAGGCGCCGTCGTCGCCGGGGCGCAGCCCCAGCCAGTCGTTGAAGCCGGTCACGGCCGCGGATCCCCCGGGGATTCGAGGCTCTCGAGCCGGCGGCGCAGCTCGGGCAGCCAGTCGGCCAGCGCCCGCTCGGCGGGGAGCACGATCCGGAAGCGTCCGTTGGCGAGGCGCTCCACGGAGCCGGCGCCCGCCGGCAGGAGCTCCACCTGGATCGCCTCGCGCGAGATCTCGAGCGCGTCCGTCACCTCGAAGACGGCGTTCATCTCCTGCATGCCGATCGGTATCATCGCGGGTGCCCGAGGACGGCCGCGGGCGCGCGGCGGGCGGCTCCGTGGGAGCCGGGCGCGCCGTCCCGCGAACGGGCGGAATCCTAGCAGAGGAGGGTGCGATGGATCGCAGGCTGCTTCTGATCAGCAACTCGACCGCCTTCGGCGAGGGCTACCTCGACCACTGCATCGCGGAGATCCTGGACTTCCTGGGCCCGGTCCGGTCGCTGGTCTTCGTCCCCTTCGCGCTGGCGGACCGCGCCGGCTACGGGCGCAAGGCGGAGGAGCGATTCGGCGCCGCCGGGGTCGCGGCGACGACCTTGACCGCCGACGCCGCGGGCGAGCGCGCCCTGCGCCAGGCGGAGGCGGTCTTCGTCGGCGGCGGCAACACCTTCCGGCTGCTTGCGACGCTCCAGGCCGGCGGCCTGCTGGCGGATCTGAAGGAGCGCGCCGCGGCCGGCATGCCCTACCTGGGGGCGAGCGCCGGCTCGAACCTGGCGGCGCCCACGATCCGCACCACCAACGACATGCCGATCGTCGAGCCCGCCTCCTTCGACGCCCTCGGCCTGGTGCCCTTCCAGATCAACCCGCACTACCTCGACTCCGAGCCCGGCTCGGTCCACATGGGCGAGACCCGGGAGCAGCGGCTGGTCGAGTTCCTGGAGGAGAACGAGACCCCCGTGGTGGGGCTGCGCGAGGGGGCCTGGCTCCGGGTCGAGGGCCCGGCGGCGCGGCTCGGCGGCCGCCAGGGGGCGCGGATCTTCCGCCGCGGCGCGCGGCCCGAGGAGCGCCCCGCCGGCTCCGATCTGTCCGACCTGCTCTAGCCGACCCTCTCACCTTTCGCCCACTGCGACGGCGGTCGGCGAGAAGGGTCGGCCCGGCCGATCAGTCCAGGAACAGGTCGGTCATCAGCGGCCGGCCCGGCTCGACCGCGTAGGGCTCGAAGTCGGTGATCCCCTCCTCGGCGAGCACCTCCTCGTCGATGAAGAAGTTGCCGGTGGTCTCGCGGCTGGGTCGCACCAGGATGGCGCGCGCCGCGTCGGCCATGATCTCGGGCTTGCGGCAGCTCTCCGGCTGCACCATGCCGCCCAGCATCGCCAGGGCGGCGGTGGCGATCACGGTGCGCGGCCAGAGGGCGTTGACGGCGACGCCGTCGCCGCGGAACTCCTCCGCCATGCCGAGCACGCAGAGGCTCATGCCGAACTTCGACATCGTGTAGGCGAGGTGGTTGCGGAAGTAGTCGGGTCGCAGCTTCAGGGGCGGCGACAGCGTGAGGATGTGGGGGTTCGCCGCTTGCTTGAGATGGGGCAGGCAGGCCTGGGAGACCAGAAAGGTGCCGCGGGCGTTGACCCCCCACATCAGGTCGAAGCGCTTGATCGGGGTCGCCAGCGTCGGGGTCAGATTGATGGCGCTGGCGTTGTTGACCAGGATGTCGATGCCGCCGAAGCGCTCGACCGTCCGGGCGATGGCGGCCTCCACCTGCTCCTCGTCGCGGATGTCGGTCTGGACCGCGAGCGCGCGGCCGCCGGCGGCGCGGATCTCCTCGGCGGCGGTATGGATCGTGCCCGGCAGCTTCGGGTGCGGCTCGACCGTCTTGGCGGCGATGACGATCGCGGCGCCGTCGGCCGCCGCCCTGAGGGC
>JBFJMD010000184.1:0-5669 GCA_041634115.1 Thermoanaerobaculia bacterium
CGACGGGAGAAAGCCGGCGCTACATGCGCTCGGGGACGGGCAGACCCATGAGCTCGGCGAGGGCGCCGAGGCCGGCGGCGAAGATCTGGGTCGCGGCGAGGCGCGCGGTGCGAATCCGGCGATCCTCCTCCTGGAGGATCGGATGCCGGTGGTAGAAGGCGTTGAACTTCTGCGCCAGCTCCAGCGCCTGGCGGGCGAGGATCGACAGCTCGAGCGTCTCGCCCGCCGCCGCCACCCGCTCCGGGAGCTGGGCGACGGTCCAGGCGAGGTCCCAGAGATCGTCCTCCCAGAGCGCGGCCGGCAGCGCCGCCACCTCGGCGGGCTCGGCGGCGCTCGCCAGGCCCGCCTCCTCCAGCCGCCGGCGGATGTTGCGCGCCCGCACCAGCGAGTAGAGCAGGTAGGGCCCGGACTCGCCCTCGAAGTTGAGCGCCTCGTCGAAGTCGAAGGCGATCACCCGGTTGGTGGTCGCCTTGACCATGAAGAAGCGCAGCGCGGCGGTGGCGATCTGGCGCGCCAGGCCGTCCAGCTCGTCGTCCTCCAGCTCGCGGTTGCGCACCGCGATCTCCTCGCGGCCCTTGGCCTCCAGCAGATCGATCAGGTCGTCGGCCTTGACCCCGATGCCCTTGCGGCCCGACATCTCGACCGCGCCGCCGAGCGCCTCCGAGTCGACCCCGAGCTGGGCGGCGGCGGCGGTCGAGAGGGAGACCATCTCGTAGGCGAAGTGGATCGAGCGCTCGGCCTCGGCGGCGTGGCCGAGCCGCTCGAGGCCGGCGCGGACGATCTTCTGCAGGTAGCTCTGGCGGGCGTCGATGACGTTCACCACCCGGGCGGCGCCGCCGAACCGCGGGTGCTCGTCCACCCCGTCGATCGCCGACTCCCAGACCCCCTCCTCCTCCCACCAGGCGTAGCGGAAGTCGCGGCCCAGCAGCCCGAACTTCCAGAGCTGGTAGGCGATGTCCTTGCCGACGTAGGTCACCGTGCCGTCCGAGCGCACGATCACCTTGTCGGGGTCCTCCAGACCGGCGAACTCCTCGGTGTCGGCGAGCGGCATGACCCAGCAGCCGGCGTTCTTGCCGTCCTCCTCGAGCCGCACCGCGCCGCTCGCCTGGAGCTGGGAGAAGGCGAGGGCGAAGAAATCGAGGCCGAGAATCGAGCTCTCGTGGGTGAGCAGGTCGTAGCCGATTCCGAGGCGCCGCATCGTCGCCAGGTGGCGGCGGACCACCCGCCGGGCGACGAGGCGGCCCAGCTCGGCCCGCGGACCCTCCCCCTCCTCGAGCTGCCGCAGGGTCTCGCGCCGCAGCCGGGCGCGCGAGGGCTCCTCCTCGAGCCAGCGGCCGACTTCGCTGTAGAGGTCCCAGCAGGCGTAGTCGAACGGCTCGTCGAGGGCGGCCACCTCGGCGGCGCTCATGCCGCGCAGGTCGAGAAAGCCGACGACCACGTCGGCGAGCTGGACGCCGGTGTCGTCGATGTAGTTCTGGACCTCCACCGGGGCGCCGAGCGCCCGCAGGGTCCGCGCCAGGACGTCGCCGAGGACCGCGTTACGCAGGTGGCCGATGTGCGCCGCCTTGTTCGGGTTGATGTTGGTGTGCTCGACGACGACCTTGCTCGGCGCGCCCTCGGCGCCCGGCTCGGCGGGCGGCTCCGGGGCGATCGGCGCCAGCGGCGCGTCCGCGGCGCCCAGCTGGCCGGCCGCGAAGGCGCTGCGGTCGAGGTAGAGGTTGAGGAAGCCGGCGCCTTCGACCCTGACCTCGCGCACCGCGGCGGGCAGGGCGAAGCCGTCGGCCAGCTCCTCGCCGATCGCCCGCGGGCTCTTCTTCAGGGTGCGGGCGAGGTGGAGGGCGGTCGGAAAGGCGAGGTCGCCGAGGTCGCGGCGCGGCGGCACCTCGATCTGGACCGGGTGGTCGATCCCGTAAAGCTCGCGGACGCGCCGCGCCATGGCGACGACCAGCTCCCTCTTGAGCGCCGTCAGCATACGGGGCGGCAGTCTATCCCAGCGGCCGGGGGCTTCGGAGACGGCCCACCCTTGATATCATCCGCCTACGGCAGGCGACGCGCGAGGGCAAGACATGGCTGACAAGAAGCACTTGAAGATCCCGATGAACGACACTTTCCTCGAACTGGTCGAGGGCGACATCACCGAGCTCGAGGTCGACGCCATCGTCAATCCCGCCAACGAGCAGCTCCAGCTGGGCGCGGGCGTCGCCGGCGCGATCCGCAAGAAGGGCGGCCCCTCGATCCAGGCCGAGTGCGAGCGCATCGGCCGCACCTCGGTGGGCACGGCGGTGATCACCGGGGCCGGCAATCTGACGGCGAAGCACGTGATCCACGCGGTGGGGCCGAAGATGGGCGAGGGGGACGAGGACCGCAAGCTGTCGTCGGCGGTGCGCTCCTCGCTGGCGCTGGCGGACCGCCACGGTTTGCGCTCGGTGGCGCTGCCGGCGATCTCGACCGGGGTGTTCGGATTCCCGATGGACCGCTGCGCGCGGATCACGCTGACCGAGATCAACCGCTACCTGCAGGGCGGCACGAAGCTGGAGCGGGTGGTCGTCTGCCTGTTCGGCGACGACGCCTTCAAGACCTTCCGCCGCGAGCTCAAGCGCGGCTTCCGGTAGCGCCCGGCCCCGCGCCGGGCGCTCGGATCGGGCGCGGCCGCTACGCGCCGAACTTGGCGAGGCGGCCGGCGTTGGCGAGCATCAGGCCGAGGAGGTCCTCCGCGAGAAAGGTGCCGAGGTGGCCGGTCGCGGCGGCGGCCTCGGTGAACTCCCTCGCGGCGTCCACATAGCAGGTCCTCGACCAGAGGAGCAGCGGCACGGGGTGCCAGCTGTGGGCCTTCATCGGCGCCGGCGTCGAGTGGTCGCCGGTGACGGCGACGACGTCCGGGCCGAGCTCGAGCAGCGCCGGCAGATCGCGGTCCACCTCCTCGAGCGCCCGCGCCTTCGCCTCGAGGTCGCCGTCCTCTCCCGCCTGGTCGGTCTGCTTGACGTGCAGGAAGAAGAAGTCGAAGCGCTCCCAGGCCTCGCGGGCGGCGGCCAGGGCGTCGGCGAAGCGCTTGCCGCCGCAGGGGACGACCTCCATGCCGCAGGCGGCGGCGACGCCGCGGTAGAGGGGATAGCCGGCGAAGGCGCCGAAGCGCGCCCGGTAGACCTCCCCGAGCTGCGGCAGCCGCGGCGGCTTGGAGAAGCCGCGCAGGAGCACCCGGTTCGCCCGCGGCTCGTCCGCCAGCGCCTCTTCGATGCGGGCGAGGGCGCGGCCGACGGCGGCGGCGGTGGCCTCGGCCGCGCCCTCGAGGGCGCGCGGCGGCAGCGGGGGCCGGCCGGTCTGCTGCGGGTCGGTGTCGGCGATCGCGGCCGACAGGTCGTCGCCCGCGAGCAGCAGGACGAACCGGTGCGCCTCGCCCGGCACGACCCGGATCCGCGGGCCCTCGAAGCCGGCGAGCGCCGCGTCCAGCTTCTCGCAGAGCCGCCGGCACTCGGAGGTCGGAATCCGGCCCGCCCGCCGGTCGGTGATCCTGCCCTCACCGTCGGCGGTGGCGAAGTTGCCGCGCACGGCGACGTCGTCGGGGCCCGGGTGCAGGCCGAGGCCGAGCGCCTCGAGCACTCCGCGGCCGATGTCGGTCTCGGGCGCCGTGGGGTCGTAGCCGAACAGGGCGAGGTGGCCGGGGCCGCTCCCCGGGGTGACCCCCGTCGCCACCGGCACGATCCGCCCCAGCGAGGAGCGGGCCGCGAGGGCGTCCAGGTTCGGCAGCGCCGCCGCTTCCAGGGCGGTCCGCGGCTGCGCCTCGGTCGCCAGGTCGCCGACCCCGTCGAGGACGACGAGGACCATCCGGGTGTCCGCCGGCCGCGCCAGCCGGCCGATGAGCTCGTGGCGGCGCATCAGGCCACGAGATAGGCGCTTGCCCGGAGCTGCAGCCGCGCCCGCGGCTGGAATCCGCTGCCGTTGATGGAGAACGCGCAGGTCGCGCCGAGGATCGGCAGCACGATCCAGCCGTCGAAGGTGCCGCCGGAGTTGTAGGGGGGCACCACGGGCTCGATCTCCGCCAGCTTGATCCAGTGATCTTCGGTGGGGTCGAGCGACCCGCACAGCTCGATGTAGGCCTGGTCGAGATCGATCGAGCGCCGGCTCGAGGGGTGCCAGGCGGACAGCACCAGCCGGATCTCGTCGAACGCCCGGGTGTCGATCGCGGGCTCGCCCTTCACCTTGAGCGGGTACTGGAAGCGGCCCGAGCTGTCGGTGGCGAAGATCTCCGGCGTCGGGTCGAAGATCACCTGCAGCGGCGTGGCGTTCTCTTCGTTCAACTCGTCTCCCCTCGCGCCAGGGCCAGGGCGCGCGCGATCCGCGACCGGTTCTCTTCGGCGCCGGCGCCGAGCAGCTGGGCGCCGATTCCGAAGGCGGTCGCTCCCGCCGCCCGGTAGGCGGGAATCTCCTCGTGTCCGAAGCCGCCGGCGGCGAGCATCGCGACGTCCCCGAGCGGCCCGCGCACCGTCGCCAGGTAGGCGGCGCCGCCCACCGGCGGCAGCGGGTAGACCTTGACCAGGTCGGCGCCGAGGTCGCGGGCCGCGACGATCTCGGTCGGGGTCAGCGCCCCCAGCACCAGGAAGACGCCGGCCGCCGCCGCCTCCCGCGCCACCTCGGGGCCGGCGTTGGGCGAGACCAGGAACTCGGCGCCCGCCGCGATCGCCCGCCGGGCCCGCTCGGCGCCGGTCACCGTGCCCATGCCGATCCACGGCGGGCCGCCGCCGCCGCGTCCGGCGAGGAGCTCCGCCGCCAGGCCCGCGGCGTCGGGCACGGTGAAGGTGATCTCGACCAGCTCGAGCCCGCCGTCGAGAAAGGCGGCGGCCTGCGCCGCGGCCTCCTCGCGGGTGGCGGTGCGGACCACTCCCACGACGGGCGAGGCTCTGAACGTGGCGGCGACGCCGTCGCGGACGGTCCGGTCCCTGGTCATCGGGGGGTGGAGTCTATCACCGGGGCGGGGCCGGAAGGCGGCGGCCCAGCTCGCCCAGGGCGCGCCGGCAGATGCCGCGCAGGATGCTCACCTCGCGCCGGGTCGGGGCGGCCCGCGCCGCCAGCCGCCGCAGGTCGCGCACCACCCCCGCGGCGGTGTCGTCGCGGGCGAAGCCGATCTCGTCGAGGACCCGGCCGAGATGGTCGAAGAGCGCCTCGACCTCCGCCGCGGGGGCGGGCGGCTCCTCCGCCTCGCCCGATCCCTCCCGCGGCCGGGCGAGATAGAGCTCGTAGGCGACGACCAGCACCGCCTGGCCGAGATTGAGCGTCGGCTGGCGCGCCGCGGCCGGGATCCGCACCAGCGGGCTGGCGCGCGCCAGCTCCTCGTTGTCGAGGCCGCTCGCCTCCGGCCCGAACACGAGGGCGGTGCGGGTACCGGTGGGGTCGGCGGCGAGGCGCGCCGGCAGGGCGCGCGGCGGGATCGGCGCTTCCCGCAGCGCCCGGCTGCGGCTGGAGGTCGTTGCCACGATCCGGCCGAAGGGCGCCAGCGCCTCGTCCAGCGAGGGACAGCGGCGGGCCCGGTCCAACACCTCGCCGGCGCCCACCGCGAAGGCGCGGGCCACCCGCCCGATCTCCGCCGCCGGCTCGACGAGGACCAGCTCCGAGAGGCCCATGTTGGCCATCGCGCGGGCGGCGGCGCCGACGTTTCCCGGCTCGCTCGGGCGCAC
>JBFJMD010000185.1:0-5661 GCA_041634115.1 Thermoanaerobaculia bacterium
GGCTGTCGCTCGCCCCGGGCTGGACGATCAACCGCTACGCCTCGCTCAACCTGAACTACACGATCTTCGAGTTCGACGGCGACGCCGACCGGCGGACCGAGAGTCTGCTGGCGAACCTCCAGGTCCGCCGCTGAGAATCCAAAGGCAAGCTAAACTAGGTGAACCGACGATGAAGAAACCGATGCTCTTCAGCCTCAAGATGGCGAGCTTCGCGCTCGCCGCCCTCGCCCTGGCCTGCGCGAGCGCTCCGCGGACGACCTACCTGCACGAGAACGCCGACCTCGGGGCGGTACGCAGCGTGGCGGTGCTGCCCTTCGAGAGCCTCGCCGGCGACCGCATCGCCGCCGACAAGGTGCACGACATCTTCCTGGTCGAGCTGCTCGCCACCGGGGCCTTCGACGTCGTCGAGCCGGGGCTGGTGGCCAAGGTGCTGCGCGAGGCCGGCATCCAGTCGACCGCGGCGCTGGCGCCGGAGGACTTCCAGCGGCTCGGCGAGCAGCTCGGGACCGACGGCTTCTTCCTGGGCAAGGTGGTCGATTTCACCGAGACCCGCTCCGGCACGACGCCGGCCCCGGAGGTCACGATCCAGCTCCGCCTGGTCGAGGCGCTCTCGGGCGTCACGATCTGGTCGGCCAGCGACTCCCGCAGCGGCGCCACCCTGTCGCGGCACCTGATCGGCGTCGGCGGCCGCTCGTTGACCGAGGCCGCCCGGGAGCTCGTCCGGCGCCAGCTCGATGCGCTCCTGGGCTGAGCCCCGGCGGCGGGCCCCCGCGGGCCTGCTGTCGGCGCTCGCCGCCGCGCTGCTGCTCGCCGCGCCTCCGGTCGGCGCCGAGCGGCTGGCGCTGCTGCCGCCCGAGAACCTGAGCGCCGCCGCCGGAGCGCCCGGCCTCGTCGCCCCGCTCGTCGAGCGCGAGCTCGCGGCGCGCGGCTGGGAGATCGTCACCGGGCCCGATGTCGAGGCGGCGCTGGCCCGCGACCGCGTCCGGAGGCTCGATTCGCTCTCGGCCGGCGCCCGCGAGGCGCTTGCCGCCGAGCTCGCGGCCGAGGCCTTCGCCGTGTCCACCGTGCTCGCCTTCCGGGCCGAGACGATCCCGCTCGCCGCGGTGGCGCTCCGGCTGATCTCCGCCGACGGGCGGGAGCTGTTCGCGGACGCGGTCGCCCTCACCGCCGAGGACACCCGCGGGCCGCTCGATCGGGAGCCGCGCGACGGCATCGGGCCGCTCGCCGAGCGCGTCGTCGAGCGGCTGTGCCGCGACCTGCCGCGCCCCGGCGGGTCGGTCGTCCGCCGCCGGCCGGCGGACGCTCCGCTGGGGGTCGGCGAGCCGCCGACCTTCCGCTCGCCGGCGCTCGACGCGCTGCCGGCGCCGCGCCGCGTGGCGGTGCTGCCGTTCCGGAACTTCAGCCGCGAGCGCGACGCCGGCCGCATCGCCACCCAGCTCGCCGCCGGCTGGCTGGGCCGCGCGGACGGCTTCGCCGCCGTCGAGGCCGCGGACCTGCGCGAGGCGCTGGTCGCCGAGAACGTCCGCGACGCCTACCTGATCGAGCCCGAGCGGCTGCAGGCGCTGGGACGCCGGGTCGGCGCCGACCTGTTCCTGCGCGGCACCGTCTACGCCTGGAAGCCGCAGCCCCCGGCGGGCTCCGACGTGGCGCCGCCGGAGGTGGAGCTCCACCTCCGCCTGATCGACGTCGCGGCCTCCCGGGTGCTCTGGGCCTCGCATCTCCATCGGCGGGGAGACGAGTACCGCCGCCTGCTCGGGCTCGGCGTCGTCAGCAACGTCGTCGCCCTCGCCGACCGCGCGCTGGGCGAGATGTTCGCCGCCAAGGGGGACCGCCGGCCGGCCCGGCGGGCGACGCCGTCCGCGGCGCCGCCCGGTCCCGGTTCGCCGCCGCCGGAAGAGCCTTCCGCCCCGGGGTCCCGTCGTTGACGCGTGTCGCGCTCGCCGCCCTCGTCGGCCTGCTCCTGGCTTCGAGCGCCCGGGCGGAGGAGCCGGCGCTCGCGTGGGTCGACGGGCAGCCGCTCACCGCGGCGGACCTGGAGCGCGATTTCGGCCGCCGCCACAGCGGCCACACCGCCTTTCTCGCCGGCGAAGAGGAGATCCGCCGGGCGCTCGACGGCCTGATCGACCGCACCCTGCTGCTCCACGAGGGCGAGCGGCTCGAGCTCGACACCCGGCCCGAGGTCGCCGGGGCCGGCGAGGACCTCGCCCACAGGCTGGCGATCGAGCACCTGCTGACGACCGAGATCTCGAAGCCGGCGCAGCCGAGCGAGGAGGAGATCCGCGCCGCCTGGCAGGAGCACGCGGACGAGCTCTACCGGGTGCGCCAGATCGTGGTGCCCGGGCACGCCGAGGCCGACGAGATCGCGGCGCGGCTGGCGGCGGGGGAGTCGTTCGAGGACCTCGCCCGCGAGCTCTCCCGCGCCCCGTCGAGTCGCAACGGCGGGCAGCTGCCGCCGGTCCGCTGGGGCACCCTCGGCGCCGACTGGGACGCGGCCGTCGTCGGGCTCGCGGCCGGCGAGGTCTCCGAGCCGTTCTGGAACGGGGAGGGATGGGAGCTCGTCCAGATGGTCGAGCGGCTGCCGGTCGAGCGCCCCGAGTACGAGAGGGCGCGCGAGGTCGTCAAGGGGGCGCTGCTGCAGGCGAACAGGACACGGCGCCAGCGGGAGCTCTCCGAGCGGCTGTTCGCGAAGTACGGCGTCGAGGTCTCGAGGCGGCCCGACGATCCGGCGGCGTGGGCCTCGGCCGCCTCGTCCGATCCGGCGGCGATCGTCGCCGCCTGGAGAGGGGGAAACCTGACGCTCGCCGACCTGGCCGCCGGGACCGACCTCGCCGCGCTGGCGGCCCTGCCCGGCGAGCGCGCGGCCCACGAGCTCGAGAGCCAGGTGCGGATCGCGATCAACGAGCGGCTGGCCGCCCTCGAGGCCGAGGCCCGGGGCTACGCAGCGGAGCCCGAGATCCGCGAAGCGGTCGCGCGCTACCGCGACGAGGCGATGGAGGCGATCCTCCACGGCGAGTTCATCTTCCGCGGGATCGAGGTGACGGAGGACGAGGTGCGGGCCTGGTACGACGCCCACGGCGAGGAGCTCTCGACCCCCGAGCGCCGGCGAGTGGCCCAGATCCTGGTGGCGAGCGAGGCCGAGGCGCTCGCCGCCCGCCGGCGCCTGGAGGCGGGCGAGCCCTTCGGGGAGGTGGCGCGCGAGGTCTCCGTCGACCGGGAGACCGCCGGGCGCGGCGGCGAGCTCGGCTGGGCCACCGAGCGGGAGCACCCGCCCGGCTTCGAGCCGGTGCTCGCGCTCGCGCCCGGGGAAGTGAGCCCGCCGCTCCAGACCGGGCTCGGCTGGCACCTGATTCTCGTCGCGGAGATCGAGCCACCCCGCCGGCCCAGCTTCGACGAGGCCACCGAGGAGGTGCGCACGAAGCTCCTGCGCGAGAAGCGCAAGGCGGCCCGCGAGCGCTGGCTCGGCGAGCTCCGCGCCGCCGCCGAGATCGAGATCGACGACGCGGCCGTCCGCGCCTACGCGGAGCGGGCGGCGTCTCGCTAGCAGGCGCCGTCGGGTCGCTCCGGGCGCATGGGGTCCGGCACACCACTTTTTCTGAAAAAATCGCCGGTTTTCTGATCCCGAGCTGCCTCCGTTTCTTCTCCGGCGGGTCTTCCAGGCCCCGTCGCCCGGGCGGTCGGCGGCCGATTCCGCCTGTCCGAACGGGCTCTTTGTGGAGTCCTCCACACTCCGGGCCCAAGCTTCGTTACGATTTGTAGCAGAGCGTGCCCGCCGCGTTCCGGAACCCCTTCCGCGCCCCCGTTTGGCACAGGGCTTGCCCTTACCCCCCTGCGGCATGGGATCGAGTCCACCGGTTTTGAAGAAGGCGAACACCATGAGACAGCCAACCCACCGACTCGAGATCGTTCTTCGCAGCCTCGGCCTCGCGGCCCTCGCGCTGCTCCTCGTCACCGCCGCCGGCGCGCCGGCGGCCCCGGCGCCCGAGACGGCGCCGGAGAGCTTCATCGTCCAGGGCCGGGATCTCGCCCAGGCCGCCCGCAGCGTGCGGGAGGTGGGCGGCGAGACCACCGACGAGCTGGGAATCATCGACGCCGTGGCGGCCAGGCTGACCCCCGAGCAGGTCGCGGCTCTGCGCGAGGACCCGACTCTTCGGGTGCTCGAGAACCGCGCCACCGAGGTCACCGGCAAGAAGACCTCGACGGACGGGGGCGGCGGCGGCAAAGGCGGCGGCGGCGGCACGGACTACCCCGAGATCCCCGACACGGTCGTGCCGCGGCTCGTCGGGGCGCCCGCGGTCTGGGCCCAGAACGTCACCGGCGCCGGCGTCGGGGTGGCGGTCGTGGACACCGCCGCCAAGTGGACGCTGCCGGGGATCAAGGAAGACCGGGCGGGCCTCCAGCGCGTCCTGGCCATTCACGACGCGATCGAGAACAGGACCTGGGACTTCGTCGCCGGCGTCAGCAGGAAGAAGGCCGACGAGATCCCGGCCGACCTCTACGGTCACGGCACCCACGTCACCGGCGTGATCGCCAACAGCGCGCTGACGGCCGCCGGCGACCACGGCGGCGTCGCCCCGGACGCCGACCTGGTCCTGGTGCGGGCCCTGGGCGACGACGGCTCCGGCAGCTACGCCACGGTGATCAAGGCCATCGACTTCGTGGTGAAGAACAAGGACCTCTTCGGCATCCGGGTGCTCAACCTCTCGCTGAGCGCGCCGCCGCAGTCCTTCTATTGGGAGGACCCGCTGAACCAGGCGGTGATGGAGGCCTGGCGGCAGGGGATCGTCGTGGTCGCCTCGGCCGGCAACACCGGCCCCGATCCGATGTCGATCGGCGTCCCCGGCAACGTGCCCTACGTCGTCACCGTCGGCGCGATGTCGGACGCGGTGACTCCGGAGACCGGGACCGACGACTTCCTGGCCTCGTTCTCCTCGGCCGGGCCCACCGTCGAGGGCTTCGTCAAGCCCGAGCTGGTGGCCCCGGGCGGCCACGTGATCTCGAACATGCAGTCGAGCACCCACCTGGCGACGGTCCACTCGGAGTATCAGTTCGGCGACCAGTACTTCCAGATGAGCGGCACCTCGCAGGCGACCGGCGTCGTCAGCGGCGTCGTGGCGCTGATGCTCGAGCACGACCCGACGCTCTCGCCCGACGACGTCAAGTGCCGGCTGATGACGGCCTCGCGCCCGGCGGTCGCGGCGGACGGCACCCTGGCCTACTCGGTCTTCCAGCAGGGCGCCGGCCTGGTCGACGCCTACGACGCCGTCTTCGGCACCGCCAGCGGCTGCGCCAACCGCGGCCTCGACCTCGCCCTCGACCTGCTGCGGGAGGGCGAGAGCCTGGTGGCCCCGGTCCACTACCGGGGGCGGGCGAACCGGCTGCCCGACGGCAGCTACTACCTCGAGGGCCTGGACGGCGACGGCTTCATGTGGAGCGACGGGTACTTGTGGAACGACGGCTTCATGTGGAGCGACGGGTATCTCTGGAACGACGGCTTCATGTGGAGCGACGGGTACCTTTGGAACGACGGCTTCATGTGGAGCGACGGCTACCTCTGGAGCGACGTCAAGTTCAAGGCCGACCTGACCGAGGCCATGTCGGCGAACGTCTGGGTCGACCAGGAGTAGGCCCGAGACCCGGCGCCCGGGCTCGGACGAGAGCCCC
>JBFJMD010000186.1:0-5660 GCA_041634115.1 Thermoanaerobaculia bacterium
CGGAGCTGGCGGGAATCGACTTCCAGAAGATCTCCGTCGGCCCGATGGGCCGCCAGGGCATGCGGCGGGTGATCAAGGAGCCGGCCCGGCTGGGGGCGGTCGAGGTGAGCGACGAGCTCGTCGAGCAGCTCCTCGACGACACCGGCACCCCGGACGCGCTGCCGCTGCTCTCGTTCACCCTCGCGGCGCTGTGGGAGAAGCGCGACGAGGAGGGCCGGCTGAGCGCAGACCGCTACAAGTTGATGGGCGGCCTCCACGGCGCCGTCGCGCGCGAAGCCCAGGACCTCCTCGACGCGCTCGACGAGGCCGAGCAGGAGCGGCTGCGCGAGGCCTTCCTGGAGATGGCGCGCACCGAGGACGGCCGCTACGCGCGCCGGCCGGTGCCGTGGAGCCACGAGAAGATCTCTCGTGTGGAGCCGGTCCTCAGGAAGTTCCTCGAGCGCCGGCTGCTCGTCACCAGCCAGGTGGAGGGCGGCGAGAGCACCGTCGAGGTGGCTCACGAGGCGCTCTTCCGGTCCTGGCCGCCGCTCAAGGGATGGCTGGATCAGCACCGATCCGAGTTCCTGCTGAAAGAGCAGCTCGCGCGCGACGCCGACGCCTGGGAGGAGAGCGGCCGCCCGGCGAGCATGCTCTGGCGGGGCGGGCGCCTCGCGCAGGCCGTGGAGCTCATGGAGAGCTTGAGCGACGTCCAGCGCGAGTTCGTCCAGACCTCGGACGACGTCGCTCAAGAGGAGCGGCGCAAGGAAGAGGAGCGCCGCCGCCGTGAGCTCGAGCAGGCGCGGCGGCTGGAGCGGGAGCAGCGCCGGGCGGCGCGCTTCTTCCGCGCGCTGGGGGCCCTCGCCTTCGTCGGGCTGCTGGTGGTGGCCGGCTTCCTCTGGTACGCGGTCGAGAAGCGGCGCGAGGCGGAGGACCAGGCCCGGGTCGCGGTGGCGCGCAACTGGGTGGAGCAGGACCCGACGCGGGCGGCCCTGGTGCTGCTCGAGGTCGGCGACCCGGAGAAGGCCGCCGCGACCGTGGAGCTGTTGAGCCGGGCCCTGCGCGAGCCGCTCTCCCTGGCCGAGCTGCGCGGCCACGCCGACGAGGTGAAAGCGGTCGCCTTCGATCCGCGGGGCGAGCGGCTGGTCAGCGCCTCGGCGGACCGGACGGCCCGGGTCTGGCGGATCCGCCCCGACGGCACGCCGGTGCCGACGGCCGGAGGGGACGTCGAGCCGGTCGCGCTCGTCCACCCGGACCACGTCCTCGCCGCCGCCTTCTCCCCCGACGGCGCGCGCGTCATCACCGGCTGCAAGGACGGCGCCGCGCGGATCTGGAAAGCCGACGGCAGTCCCCTCGATTCGAACGGCGGCGGCGAGGGCGATGAGGGCGGGCGGCGGGTGGAGGTCCGCTCCCTCGTGCTGCTCCACGGCGGGGAGGTGACGAGCGCCGCCTTCTCCCCGGACGGGCGGCGGATCGTGACCGGCTCGACGGATGGAACCGCCCGCCTCTGGAACGCCGACGGCACCCCCTACCGGCCCCCGGAGGGCGGCGCTCAAGCCCTCCTGGACCTCGAGCCCCTGGTCTCGACCCAGGGGGCGGCGGGAATCCACGGCGTCGACTGGAGCCCCGACGGTCGGCGGGTGGTCGTCGCCGTCGCCGACAAGACCGCCTGGATCTGGACCGTGGACAGCGGCGAGATCCCCGCATGCGAGGAGCCCCGGTACGAGGACTGCCTCGAGCCCCGGCACGGGGGCGCCGTCTTCGGGGCCGTCTTCGCCCCCGGTCCGCGCGCTGCGGACGCCGGCACCCCCGGCGGCGCCGGCGCGGAGAGCGACCGCATCGTCACCGCTTCCAAGGACGGCACCGCGCGGGTCTGGAGCCGGCGCCCGGACGGCGGCTTCGAGCCGGTCGCCGAGCTCGTGGGGCACGGCGGCGATGTCTACGAAGTGGCGGTGAGCCCGGTGGACGACTCGATCGTGACCGCGTCGGACGATCGCCGCGCGCTGCTGTGGGACGCGGACGGCCGCCGGGTGATGTCGGAGGACGGCAGCGTCCAGGTGGCGTTCCGGCACGAGGGCGAGATCACCGGCGCCGCCTTCAGCCCGGCGGGCGACCTGGTGGCGACCGCATCCAAAGACCACAGCATTCGCCTCTGGCGCCCGGCGGGCGGGCTCGAGCCCGCCTTCCTGCCGCAGGAGCGGCCGACGGACGCGTTCTTCCGAGGCCCCGACGAGGTCGTGATCGCCTCCGAGATCGGGGAGTTTCGGGACGGGGCGTTCGGCCTGCCCTTCTTCCAGACGTGGAAAGCGGACGGCAGCGCGGAGCGCTTCGAGCTCGACCTGCCCGAGGAGATCCTCGAGCGCTGGACGCTCGCGACCGTCTTCAGCCCCGCCGGCGACCGGATCGTCACGGTGTCGCTGGGCGGCACCGCGCGGCTCTGGCGCGGCGACGGGACGCCGCTGGCGCGCTCCGACGGTGGCGGACAGGTCGTGCTCGGCCCCGGCCAGGCCGTGGCCGGCGCCGCCTTCAGCCCCGCCGGCGACCGGATCGTGACCGCCGGAAAGGACGGCAAGGCGCGCGTCTGGAACGCCGACGGCGCTCCCTTCTACTCCAATGGCCGCCAGGTCGTCCTGGACCACGGCGCGGCGGAGCTCGCGGGCGCGGCCTTCGGTCCCGACGGCTCACGCCTCGTGACGGCGTCGGCGGACGGCACCGCGCGGCTCTGGCGCGCCGACGGCGCCTCGCTGCCCGCGGCCGACGGGGGCGACGTCGTGCTGCGCCACGAGGAGGGCGTCTCGCGAGCCCAGTTCGGGCGCGACGGAGACCTGGTGGCCACCACTTCGGGATCCGGCGCCTGGCTCTGGCACGCGGACGGTCGACCGGTCACCTCCGGCGAAGGCGGTCACCAGGTCTGGCTGCGGCACGACCACGCGATCCGATCGCTGGCGTTCAGCCCCAGGGGCGACCGGATCGTCACCGGCTCCCTGGACGAGACGGCCCGGCTGTGGAGCGTCGGCCCGGGGGATCCCCTCGTCCTGCGGCTGCGCGACGCCGACGTGAAGGCGGTCTCCTTCGCCCCCGATGGCGAGCGCGTGATCGCCGCGCGGTCCCCGACCGAAGAGGGGGCCCCCCCCGCCGGCGCGGTGATCTGGCGGCTGTCCTACGACGTTCTCGGACGGATCGCCCGCGCCGCCACCGCGGTCTGCCTCGACCCGGCCTTCCGCGAGAAGTCGCTCCGCGAAGAGCCCGTCGAGGCGCGGGAAAACTCCGATCGCTGCCGGCGCTGCCTCGGCGAGCTAGACGGCGCGACGGCGGCCGCCGACCCCGCGGCCGCCTACGCCGACTACCGACGCTGCTATCGCTGAGCCGTCGGTCCGGAGCCCTCTAGGGGCACTTTCCGTCCGACTTGCAGTCTCCGTTCGCGCATTGGAGGACCTGGGTCCCGGGCTTGAACTTCTGCCCCGGAATGCAGGCGGCGCCCGCTCCCCCGGGTCCGGTGGGGGCGGCTTCCGACGCCGTGCGGGCGTAGGCGATCGACAGCTTGACGCCGGCCGGGTCCGCCATCTCCCGGCTCGCCGAGTTGCCGCCGGAGCCCACGGTGTAGGTGCCCACGAGCTTCGTGCAGCTCCCGTCGCGGGCGTCCGCCCACAGGCTGACCTGTTTGCCGGAGGCGGCGTCGTGTCCGGTCACGCTCCGGATGACGACGGCGCCTCCCTGCTTGATGTCCTCGACCAGGATCGTGTCGTTGACCCGCTCGGTCACGGAGGAGAACCCGTCCAGCGTCGCGTTGCCGAGCGAGCCGCGGAGAGCCCAGTTGCCCCCGAGATCAGAGGTAACCGCTCCCTGGGCGCCGATCCACGCCCCGAGGTCCACTCCTGGCGAGCAGGCCTTGTTGATCTCCATTAGCGTGTCGGCGCCGGCCCAGGAGGCCGCCGGCAGCGCCAGCGCGCCGACGAGCGCGATGAGAGCCGCGCAGCTCGGGTACGAAGTCCGCTTCAGTTTCATTTCCACTCCTTTCGGCGAAGTGCCGCCGGTCTGCCCCGCCAGGCCCCGGGTGAGAGCACCTCGGGAAAAGACGAATTTGAAGCCGGCATCCTAGCACGGCGCAAGAGCCGTGCTAGTCTGCAGCAAATCTGGCCGCAAAGCAGAACGGGGGTCGCGGGCCCATCCTCTGTGGCTTTGACGTACCCCGTCCGGGAGGCACGATGAGCGAGATGCGCACGAGAGGCAAGATCGACGAGCGCCACCAGGCGTTCCTGGAGGAGCGAATCGGTGCCGTGGCCGCCGCGGCGGCGGCGCCCTCGGCGGCCCTGGTGTCGGAGTCGGTGGCAGGCGCGGCCCCGGCGCCGGCGCCGGCGCGGATCGCCGAGGCGCAATCCATGATCGCGATGAATCCTGACACCCACGTCGAGTGGGAGCCGCTCGGCCCGCGCATCGTCCGCGAGGGCCAGGCGGCCACCCGGCCGCGGCCCAACGTCAGCGGCCGGGTGAACGCGATCGCCGTCTCCGAGGGCCAGGTGTACGTCGCCGCCTCGAACGGCGGGGTCTGGAGGTCGGGAGACCGGGGCAGGACCTGGGAGTCGACCATGCAGGCCCGGCCGCACGAGCGCGCCTTCGACGAGGACCCCGAGATCTTCATGGCCGACTCGCTCGCCTGCGGGGCGGTCGCGGCGGTCGGTCAGCGGGTCTACGTCGGCACCGGCGAGGGCTACGGTTTCCACGACAGCTACCTCGGCGTGGGGGCGGTCTTCTCGCAAGACGGCGGCGACTCCTGGCAGCGCGAGCCCGCGGTCGAGCAGAGCCCGGCGCTCGAGGGGCAGGGCTTCTACCGGATCGCGGCTTGGCGCGACTGGGTGTTCGCGGCCACCAAGATCGGTCTCTACGAGCGCCTGGAGGAAGGCGGATGGGCTGATGACGGGCCTGTGATTATTGAGGGCAGCTGGCGCCGGGTCGTGCTCAACTCGGAGAAGCCGAACGAGATGGCGACCGACGTCGTGGTGGCGAGCAAGGACGGCAGGACCGTCTTCTACGCCGCGCTCTACCGGGACCGCGTCTACCGCCGGGACTCGGCGGCCGGCGGCGGCTGGAGCGCCGTGGGCGGGGACCTTCCCGGCGAACCGTTCGGGCAGAAGCTCGGAGGCCGCGTCAGTCTCGCCGTCTCCGACGTCGACCTGGACGTGGTCTACGCCCTGGCCGACACCGGCGGGCAGCCCCAGCTCTATCGACTCGACGCCCGAAGCGGCGGCAAATGGAAGCAGGTGACCGGCCTCCCCGCCGCCGACGGGGACTGGCACGACCAGGGCTACTACAACCTGGCGATCGCGTTCGGTACCGCCGACGGCGGCAAGGAGCGGATCTACATCGGCATGGCGAGGGCGCGCGCGGATGCGAGCGGGAAGAGGGTCGCCAAGGGGGCCGACGGCAAGTGGCCGCAGGAGAGCGAATGGTCCGGGGCGCTCTTTCGCTGCGACGTTACCCTCGGCGACAGTCCGTCGCTCGTGCCCACCTTCATCGGCGCCTCGCTCCACCCCGACATCCACGCCCTGGAATTCGACGAGAACGGCACCCTCTGGGTGGGCTGCGACGGCGGCGTCTTTCGCTCCGGGGACGGGACGCCGGGAGAAAATCCCTTCGTCGCCTGCAACGACGGACTCCAGACGATGACCCTGGAGAAGTTCGGCCAG
>JBFJMD010000187.1:0-5643 GCA_041634115.1 Thermoanaerobaculia bacterium
CCTCCCCGCCCTGCTCGCGCTGCTCGCGCTGCTCCAGGCGCCGGCGCCGCTCGCCCGCGCCGCCGAGCCCGCCGCTTCGGCCGCGGCCGAGCCCTGGGCGCTCCTCGCCGAGGCGCGGCAGGCCCTGGAGCGCGCCTCGCCGCTGCTGGCCGATTTCGAGCAGACCTTCGTCCCGGCGGGATTCTCCGCCGGCGAGAGCGAGCGCGGGCGGCTGGCGATCGGGCTCCCCCGCTGCCTGCGCTGGGACTACGAGGAGCCCTTCCCGAAGTCGTACCTGCTCTGCGGGCGCTCGGCCTGGGCCTGGAACCCCGGCGAGGCGACCGGCCGCCTCCACCTGCTCGAGCCGGACGAGGAGCGGGGCCTGGAGCTCCTCCGCCTCGGGGTGGACGAGCTGCGCGCGACCTATCGCGCCGCGCTCGGCCCGGCGACGGAGAAGACGGCGGAGATCCGCCTGGTGCCGCTCGCCGAGGGCGGCAAGGTGCGCGACGCCACCCTCGTGATCGACCGCGCCGCGCGGCGGCCGGTGCGCCTCGCCTACCACGACGCCGAGGGCAACTACACCCGCTTCGAGCTCGCCGGCTACCGGCCGCTCGAGGACGCGACCCTCTTCCTGCCCCCGGCCGCGCTCGAGTGGCTCCAGGACTGACGGCGGGCGCCGGCCGGGCGGGGGCCGACGGCGGCCGCCCCGATTCCATATAATTCCCGCCAGCGCGAGACGTTTCCGAGATGCCCCGCAATTCCATCGCAGCCGCCGCAGCCGCCGCCGTCCCCCCGGGGAGCGCGGCGTGAGCCCCTCCCCGGCGTTCCGCCGGGCGCCCCGGCCGCGCCTCGCCCCGGCTTTGGCCGCCCTCGCGGCCCTGGCGGCCCTGGCGGCGACCGCCCCCGGCCCCTACCGGGAGGGCGAGGAGGTGGCGGTTTCCGGGGTCGTCACCGACCGCCTCGGAGAGCCGATCCCCGACCTGCGGGTCGCCCTGGCCGGCTCGCGGAGCACCTTCAGCTTCCGCAAGCTCGCCAAGGTCCAGCGCGAGCCGCGCCGGGTGGAGACCCACACCGGCGGCGACGGCGAGTTCCGGCTCGTCTGGCCCTGGCACGACTTCTTCAATCACTTCGAGCTCGAGGTCGGGCTGGTCCTCCAGGAGCCGGCGGGGGAACGGGTGGAGGTGCTCGAGCGGCTCGACGTCTCGCGGCGCCTGCTGCAGGGAGGCCAGGTGGTCGTCGCGGTCACGGTGGCGGACTCGGCGCCGGTCGTGGAGTACCGAGCCTTCCTGGACGGCATCCGCAGCGACGACCAGCGCCGGGTCTTCGACGAGATGGGGCGCCCCGGCCGGGTGGACCGCGTCGAGCTCGCGGGCCGCGACGAGGTCACTTGGTGGTACTTTGGGCGCGGACAGGCCTACCGCTTCCAGGACGGTCGCCTCGATCAGGTCGTCCGGTTCGACCCGGTGGAATCGTTTTGACGAGACAGGACCCGATCGCCCCGCTCGCCCAGCCCGGCCCGCTCGCCCGGCTCGAGGCGCAGGCCGCGCCGAAGATCGACCTCGCCCAGGGAGCGCATTTCCTCGAACTCATCGCCGACAAGCTGGTGGCGACCGAAGAGGTGTTCAGCGCCCACCTGAGCTCCGACGTGCCGTTCATCCACAACGCGGGCGAGTACATCTTCAACGGCGGCGGCAAGCGGATGCGGCCGGCGCTGCTGCTGCTCTGCGCGCGGCTGCTGGGCCGCGACAGCGACGAAGAGGTCACCTACGGAGCGGTGATCGAGCTCATCCACACCGGGTCGCTGATCCACGACGACATCATCGACCACTCGAAGCTGCGGCGGGGCAAGACCACGATCAACCAGCTCTGGGGCAACGGCCTGACCGTGCTGCTGGGCGACTGGCTCTACACGACCTCGATGAAGATGGCGCTGCGCCACGGCAACATCGAGGTCATCCGCCGCCTCTGCGAGGCGACGCTGAAGATGACCGAGGGCGAGCTGCTGGCGCTCGAGCGTCTCGGGGCGATGGACCTCACCGCCGACGAGTACTTCGGCATCATCGAGCGCAAGACCGCGCAGCTCTTCGCCGCCGCCTGCTCGATCCCCAGCCTGATGGTCCCGGCGCGGCCCGAGGCCGGGCGGGCGCTGGACCGTTTCGGGCGCGCCCTCGGCACCTGCTTCCAGCTCGTGGACGACCTCCTGGACTTCACGGCGAGCGAGGAGGACCTGGGCAAGCCGGTGCTCTCGGACTTGAAAGAAGGACGCCTGACGCTGCCGCTCATCCTGCTGCTGCCCCGCCTCGACGCCGCCGGCCGCCGCCGCGTCCAGGCGGTCCTGGAGGACCGCGACTTCGGCCGCACCTCGCCCGAGCAGGTGCTCGAGCTGGTCGATGCCGAGGGGACGGTCGGCGAGGCCCGCGAGCTGGCGGAGGGCTACGCCGGCGAGGCCCGCGAGGCGCTCGCCGGCCTACCTGCGGGGACGGCCCGCGAGGCGCTCGAGTTCGCGACGGATTTCGTCCTCCACCGGCGGGCGTAGCGGCGGCGGCTCCAGACCGAAGACGCCCGCCGCGGCCTCCCCGCCGTTCGCCGCCACCGCGACCGCGCCCCCCTCGCCGTCCACCGGAAACACCCGGGCGCCGGAGAAGCCGCCGATCCCGACCAGCGTGACGAAGCGGAACGTGCGGGGCACGGTGTCGAGCCACCAGCGGCGGCCGCGGGGATTCAGCAGGTAGGTCGTCGGCTCTTCGCGCCCGAGCGGGTCGTGGGAGGGCGGGCGGGTGCCGGCCCAGACCAGGGCCCGCGCGCCCTCGACCCCGGCCTGCGCGATCCCCAGATAGCCGGTCACCTCACGCCCCCAGTCGAAGGTGATCGCCGCTCCCGGCCGGCGGCTGCGGCGGCTCAGGGCCCGCGGCTCGCCGCCTCCCGGCGGCCTCACGGTGGCGCGCCCGGCGACGAGCGGGCTGCCGACGAGCAGGTCCGCGAGCAGCGGCCGGGTGGCGCCCACCGGCGGCAGCCTCCAGCGGCCCGCCGGCGGCGCGGACCAGACCCGGGCCGGCTCGCCCGCGGCGAGGTCGGCGTCCGGGTCGAAGAGCGCGGCGTCGAATTCGCGGAAGATCCGCCAGGCGCCGCCGCTGCCGACCGCGAGCCGGCCCCGCGGCTCGTCCCCTTCCGCGCGCAGCAAGACCAGCAGACCGCCGACGCCGCGCCCGCTGCGCGCCTCGACCACGAGCCGGTTGCGGCCGGCGCGCAGCAGCGACCCGACCTCCCAGGCGGCGAGCGAGCCGCCGTCGCGGAAGCGCGCCGAGCCCACCTGGTCGCCGTTGAGGAACGCGATCCCCTCCTCGTCGATCGCCGCGAGCAGCCGCGCCGCGGCGGGCGGCCGGTCGAGCTCGAAGTCGCGGACGGCGAAGAAGGTCAGGCCGCCGTCGCCGGCCGGGGCGGCGGGATCCCAGATCCACCGCGCGCCGCCGGTCTCGCCGCCGGCCCGGCCCCGCAGCACCCGCAGCCCGCGCTCCGCGGCCGCGAGCAGCGCCACGGCCAGGATCAGCAGGATCGCTGTACGCCCAGGACGCTCGCCGAGGTTCATTGCGCGAATCTAGCAGCTTCGGGGAAGGGTGGTTTGTTCGGGGAGGACCCCCTTTGGTGAGCGGGTGCGCTTCTGACGCATATGGCCTGCCTCGGCTCCCCTCCCCGGGCGGGAGACTTGTCGGATCACCCCCCCAAACCCTCGGTCCCTTCCCCCCCTCGAGGGGGGGCAGGGACGCCACCGCCCGGCACTCTCTTCGGCGAACACGGGGATGAACGCGGTCGGCACCTCGGCGGGCGTTGGGGATCTTCGGCCTGCGCTTCGCCGGTCGCTGGTGACCTGCGGCCGCTCTCTGGCGGTCGCCCGAAGGCTCCGGCCGGCGAAGTCCGAGAAGGCGACCCGGGGGCCGGGGAGGCCCTCTCCGGGGAGCTCTCCGCCAGCGCCCATACGAGCCTGCGAAGGGCACCGCCGGCGGGCGCGCACGCGGAGCGCAGGCGCGAGCCCACCGCCAAAGTCCGACTGGCTCGCGCCGGTCCCCGGGGAGGGCCTCCCCGGACCCCGGGTCGCCGGAGACGCCAAAGCGAGCTGCCGCCGCAGCCGCCAAAGCGAGCTGGCGCCCCGCAGATTGACGCCGCCGCGGCTCTCACGTAGCCTTAGCCGTGCACCCCTCCGCGACCCCGGTCCCCGGACCCGCCGCCCGCGCGCCGCGCGTCTTCGGCGCCATCCCCGCCCGCTACGGCTCCCGGCGGCTCCCCGGCAAGGCGCTGCGCGAGCTCGCCGGGCGGCCGATGATCGAGCACGTCTACCGGCGGGCGCGGGAGGCGCGGGGCCTGGCGCGGGTGGTCGTGCTGACCGACGACGAGCGCATCGCCCGGGCGGTCGCCGGCTTCGGCGGCGAGTGCCAGATGACCCCCGCCGAGTGCGCCAGCGGCACCGACCGCGTCGCCTGGGCGGCGCGCGAGTGGGACGCGGTGGCGGTGGTCAACATCCAGGGGGACGAGCCGCTCATCGACCCGCGGGCGATCACCCGGCTGGCGCGCCACCTCGCCGACCACCCCGACGATCCGGTGGTCACGCTGGCGGCGGCGGCGGCGCCCGAGGACCCGGCGAACCCGGACGTGGTCAAGGTCGTCGTCGACCGCGAGGGGCGGGCGCTCTACTTCAGCCGCGCGCCGATCCCCTACCCGCGCGGCGGGGGCGGGCGGGCGCCGCTGCGCCACGTCGGGATCTACGGCTATCAGCGCGCCGCGCTGCTCGAGCTGGCGGCGCTCGAGCCCTCGCCGCTCGAGCGCGCCGAGTCGCTCGAGCAGCTGCGGGCGCTCGAGCACGGCATCCCGATCCGGGTGCTCGAGACCGACGGCTTCTGGTGGGGGGTGGATACAATGGAAGACCTCGCGAGGACCGAGGAATTCCTCCGACGGCGGCAGACGGCCGGGTCCGGGGCGGCCCGGGACGACTGAGGCGGAAACCGCGGGAGATCAGACCATGGCGACGAAGTTCATCTTCATCACGGGCGGAGTGATCTCCTCCCTGGGCAAGGGCGTGGCCGCGGCGTCGGTGGGGGCGATCCTGGAGTCGCGGGGCTTCACGGTCACGATCATGAAGTTCGACCCCTACGTCAACGTCGATCCCGGCACGATGTCGCCCTACCAGCACGGCGAGGTCTTCGTCACCGACGACGGCGCGGAGGCCGATCTCGACCTCGGCCACTACGAGCGCTTCACTCACTCGAAGACGAGCAAGAAGCACAACTACACCACCGGCAAGATCTACGAGTCGGTGATCAACAAGGAGCGCCGCGGCGACTACCTGGGCAAGACCGTGCAGGTGGTGCCGCACATCACCGACGAGATCAAGGAGGCGATGCAGTCGCTGGCCGACGGCGTCGACGTGGTCATCGTCGAGATCGGCGGCACCGTGGGCGACATCGAGTCGCTGCCGTTCATGGAGGCGATCCGGCAGCTCCGCCTCGAGCTGGGGCGCAACAACGCCGCCAACATCCATCTGACGCTGGTCCCCTACATCGCCGCCGCCGACGAGCTCAAGACCAAGCCCACCCAGCACTCGGTGCGCGAGCTGCGGGCGATCGGCATCTCGCCCGACGTGCTGCTCTGCCGCTGCGACCGGCCGCTGCCGCC
>JBFJMD010000188.1:0-5638 GCA_041634115.1 Thermoanaerobaculia bacterium
GCGACGCCCACCCGCCAGTCGGTCCAGCTCAGCCCCAGCCAGCGCCGGTTCCACTCGACCGCGACACCGTCGGCCTCCAGCTCCTCGAGCGCCCGCCGCCACGCCTCCCGCGGGAAGCGCTCGTCGAGCCGCTCACCCAGCCGCGCCGCTTCGATCCCCTTGCGTCCGCTGCGCTCGATCGCCTCGGCGACCGCGGCACGCACCAGCGCCTCGCCTCCCGGCAGCGCGATTGACACCTCTGGCCTCGCTTTCTAGAATCTGTTGGCCGCGAAAGTGGCGGAATTGGTAGACGCGCAAGGTTCAGGACCTTGTGGTCGCAAGACCGTGGGGGTTCGAGTCCCCCCTTTCGCACCACCCTCCACCCGCTTCACGCCCCGCACAACCCGCCGGAGCCCTCCCACGGCGACCGGATCTTAGCGCAGTCCGCGCCCCGCCCCGCCCTGGCGCTGCGGGAGCGGGTTGGTATTCTGTGGGCGGACTCAACGGGAGGTCCGAGATGAGGGAGCCGCTCAAGATCCAGCTCGCGATCCAGGGGGGCGGCGCCAAGATCTGCGCGCTGATCGCCGCCGCCGAAGCGCTCCAGGAGCTGGAAAAGAACGGGAAGATCCAGATCACCCGCCTGGCGGGGACCTCGGCCGGGGCGATCGTCGCCTGCTTCCTGGCGCCGAAAGAGCCGCCGGTCTCGGCCATCCGGCAGCGCCTGATCGATCTGGGCGAGGCCGAGCTGCGCAAGGCCTTTCCCCCCCGCTCCCGCGCCTCGATGCTCGCGCGGATCATGCGCGGCAAGCCGGTCTACGATCCGCGCAAGCTGCGGGAGTTTCTCAAGAAGTTCTTCGCCAAGAAGAAGATCGGGGACCTCGGACGGCCCGTGTTCATCAAGGCCGCCCACCTGATCGAAGGGCTGCCGAGAAGCTTCACGGCGGAAGACGACGAGCTGGTGATCGACCGCCTGGTCGACTCCTGCGCGCTGCCCTACGTCTTCCGGACCTGGAAGAACATCGGAAGCTATCCGCTGGTCGACGGCGGCATCTGCGAGAACCTCCCTTCCGACGACCTGATCTCCGGGGCCGACGAGTACGGCGAGGTCGTCGCGGTCTCGCTGGTGAATCGCGGGGTGCCCGAGGCGCCCGACGGCCTGGTCCAATTCTCTCTCGCGCTGATCGACACGGCGATCAACACCTCGATGGAGCGCTCCAAACGCAGCCTGAGGAAAGGCTCGATCATCCCCCTCGACACCCACGTGTCGACCTTCGACTTCGGCCCCAAGATGACCGAGGCGCTGGATCCGGAAGGGGACCACTACCGGCGCATCAAGCTCGAGGTCGAGAAGTGGTTCGAGAAGACCTTTCTCATCCAGCAGGATCTCGCCAAGCAGACGACGATCGTGGGCGACCCCTGGAGCCCCGGCGAGTCGACCCCCGAGGGGATGGGCACCATGGCGGACCTGCGGAAGGTCTACTTGCAGCAGCACCACGAAGCCCACTTCGAGATCTCGCGCTCGGCCCTGGTGATCACGGCCTACTCGCTGCTCGGCGAGGGCGACTCCCGCGCCGGCACCCCGGACATCGTGCGCCAGATCGTGGACCTGAGGCCGGTCCAGCTGCCGATCTACTGCTACCGGCTGCGCCTCGGTGCCCACCCCGACGCCGTTTTCGAGGATCGCGCCTCCTGGACGGTGCGCGACGCCCGCGGAGAGCCGATCGAGACCTGCGCGTTTCCGATGGCCGATCCGCAGCCGGAGGCCGCCGCCGAGGCGCCGGCGGCAGGCGAGCCGCAGGGCCCACGGCCGCCGCGGGGGGAGGGCGAGCCCGCGGCGCCGAAGCGGGACTACGCCCGCGACGTGCTGCTCTTTTTCCTGCCGCCGCTCGCGGTCGCCGACGAGGCCCGCAAGCCCTACACGATCAGCCAGCAGACCCTGGTCACGGGCGCCATGGCGCCGCTGAGGAGCAAGGGCCGGGACGGAATCGCCAACTCCAACACCCGGCCGAAAAGCGGAGTCGAGCGGATGGACGTCGTCCTCTACGTGCCCGACTCCTTCCCGGAGATCCGTTGGCGAAAGCTCGACGCGACGGGCGAGATCGTGCTCGCGCCCAATTTGATGACCGACCGCGAGCTCCGGGCCTACGGAGAGCCGCCGCCCGGCTTTCGGCCCCTGGGCTGGTCCGCCGCGAACATGCCGCCCGCCAGCCGCTTCGGCGTGATCCTCGAAGTCCCGGACATTCTGGGTGCGGCGGAGGGACCCGACCCGGACAGTTGAGAATGCCGCGGATCTCGCGTATACTCCGTTCGGAAAGGCGCTCGCCATGGGAGTCAAGCTCATCACCTAGCCCCCCCCGGAGGCCTCCCCGCATCCCGGTGCCCGGGGCGGGAGGGGGCCCCGGAACGAACCCGAGAGAGCTCGGATTGCGGCCGGTCCGCGGGTTGCTGTAGACTCGCGGGTGGGAGAGCTTCATGGGCGTCGATCTCATCACCTGAGTCTCCGCGGCCCGGTCCCGGGCTGCGAGCCCCGGCCGCCGCAAGCCGCGGCAGCCCTCCCCACCGGATCGCTCGACCGCTCCCCGACTCGGGGCGCGGCCACCACTGATGTGTCCGTCCGGTGGCCGCAACCGCTCGCCGGCCGTCGCGTATAGGATGGGAGCCTTCGCGATGACCGGGGATCAGTCCGGGAGGAGAGATTCATGCACCGACCCCATTCGAGCCTTCGGCTGGCCGCCGCGTTGGCGGCGTGCGCCCTCGCAGCCTGGGCCCCGGCGGCCGCCCAGCTTCCCGAGGAGTTCACCAATCTGCAGGTGCTGCCGAAGGACATCTCGCGGCGCGAGCTGATCGACACGATGCGGGGCTTCTGCGCCGCGCTCGACGTGCGCTGCAGCCACTGCCACGTCGGGGAAGAGGGCCAGCCGCTCTCGACCTTCGACTTCGCCGCCGACGACAAGCACGACAAGCGGGCGGCGCGGCTGATGCTGAAGATGACCCGGGCGATCAACGAAGAGTACGTCGCCGCGCTGGAGGAGAAGAAGGAGGCGCCGGTCGAGGTGCGCTGCGCCACCTGTCACCGCGGCCAGGAGCACCCGCGGCTGATCCAGGACGTGCTCGCCGGCGCCCTGGAGATGGGCGGCGCCGAGGCGGTAGAGAGCACCTACCGGGAGCTGCGCGCCGAGTACTACGGCCGGCACACCTACGACTTCGGAGAGGTGGTGCTCAACAACATGGCCTTCGACCTCGCCCGCGAGCGCCCCGAAGACGCGCTCGCGCTGCTCGCGCTCAACGCCGAGTTCTTCCCCGACTCCCCCGCCGTCGAGCACCTCTTCGGCGAGATCTACGCCGTCCAGGGCGAGGCCGAGAAGGCGATCCGGCACCTCGAGCGCTCGCTGGCGCTCGACCCCGCGAACCCGCGCGCCCGGCACGTCGTCGAGCAGCTCAAGAACCCCGCGCCGAAGAGCGAGCCGGGAGGATCCCCCGCCGCCGCCGACTGGCCGCAGTGGCGGGGCCCCGAGCGCAACGGCCGCTCCGCCGAGACCGGCCTCCTCGCCCAATGGCCGGAGGGGGGGCCGCGGCTGGCCTTCCGGGCGGCCGGCCTCGGCGCGGGATTCTCGAGCGTCGCGGTGGTCGGCGAGCGGATCTACACCCTCGGCGATCTCGAGGACGGGCAGTACGTCCTCGCCCTCTCGCGCGCCGACGGCAGCCGCGTCTGGAAGACCCGGATCGGGCCGGTGTGGGACGACGGCTACGGCGGCCCGCGCTCGACGCCGACCCTGGACGGCGACCGCCTCTACGCGCTCGGCACCGAGGGGGACGTGGTCTGCCTCGACGCCGCGACCGGCGAGCCGCGCTGGAGCCGGTCGCTGCCGCGGGAGTTCGGCGGCGTCCTGATGAAGGCGATGGGCACGACCGACTGGAAGTTCTCCGAGTCGCCGCTCGTCGACGGCGACCGGGTGATCGTCACCCCCGGCGCCGCCGGGGCGGTGATGGTGGCCCTCGACAAGACGACCGGCGAGGAGCTCTGGCGGGCGCAGCTCCCCGACCTCGGGGAAGAGGGCGTCCCCGGCGCCGGCTACTCCTCGGCGGTGGTCTCGGAGGGCGGCGGCGTCCGTCACTACGTGCAGCTCGTCGGCAAGGGGGCGATCGGGGTCGAGGCGGCGACCGGCCGCTTCCTCTGGGGCTACAACCGGGTGGCCAACGAGATCGCCAACATCCCCACCCCGCTGGTCTCCGGCGACCACGTCTTCGTCTCCAGCGGCTACGGCACCGGCGCGGCCCTGCTGAAGCTGCGCCGCGAGGGGGACGGCCTCGCCGCCGAGGAGGTCTACTTCCTCGCGGGCGAGACGATGCAGAACCACCACGGCGGGCTGATCCTCGACGGCGACCACGTCTACACCGGCAGCGGCCACAACAAGGGCTTTCCGATGGCGGTCGAGCTGGCGAGCGGCGCGGTGGCCTGGGGCCCCGTCCGCAACGAGGGCAAGTCCTCGGCGGCGATCTCCTACGCCGACGGCCGCATCTACTTCCGCTACCAGGACGGGCGCATGATCCTGGTGGAGGCGACGCCGGAGGCCTACCGCGAGCACGGCAACTTCGAGATCCCCGAGGTCACGAAGCCGAGCTGGTCGCACCCGGTGATCGCCGGCGGCCGGCTCTACCTGCGCGAGCAGGACAACCTCTTCGTCTACGACGTCTCCGCGACGACGGCGGCCGACGGGGCGCCCTGACCGCCGGCCGTCCGGCGGCGGCGCTCTAGGGCATCTTCGCGAGCAGGGTGAAGTTGACGCTGCCGAACCGCTGCCGCCCGGACTGCAGCAGGAACTCCTCGCTGCGGCTCACCCGGCGGTAGGTGAGGCGGAATCTCTTGTAGCGCGCCACGAAGCCCCACTCGAGATCGTAGACCAGGTCCTCCTTGGCCACCGAGTGGCTGTCGCGCACGGTGTTGCCGTCGAGGAAGATGTTGCGGATCACGCCGCGGCCCTCGGCGGCGACGAAGAGATAGGCCTCGAGCGGCCGCTCCCTGCGCGCCGGGGCCTCGAACACCGAGATGATCCGGGCGGGCGGGCCGAAGTCGTCCGGCAGGTTCCAGCCGATCCGGGCCGTGAGGCTGGCCGAGCCCTGGGTGAAGATGTTTCCGAGGTTGACCCCGAGCTTCGGCAGGACGTCGAAGACGACGATCTTCTCGCCCTTGCGGTCGATGTCGACCGGCAGCTCGCGCCAGCGCTCTTCGTAGGTGAACAGGATCCCCGGCTCGTTGCGGATCTGGTGCCGCCAGCCCTGGGCCTCCCGCGAGTCGGTGATGTTCTTGTGGACGAAGTCCTGGACCTCTTCGCCGAAGGCGTTCGGCCCGACGGTCCCGACGTCGAGCTGCAGCGTGCGCATGTGCTCGGGCCGGAGCCAGTTGGCCACGGCGCCGACGTAGAGCCAGGCGGCGTAGGGGCGGTCGAGCGGGCGCAGATTCGGATCGTCGATGTCCTCCGGGGTGTAGAAGCTCTGGCCGAGCCGCAGCCCGACGCTGAAGCGGCGCTCCGTCGCCGACAGCCCCACCACCCCGGCCGAGCTCGGCGCGCAGGCCGCCGGCGCCAGGCCGGCCGCCGTCGCGCCCTCGATCTCGACCTTCTCGGGCACGAACGCGACCGGCATTCGGCGCCCGGCCTCC
>JBFJMD010000189.1:0-5617 GCA_041634115.1 Thermoanaerobaculia bacterium
GCAGCAGGTCGAGCAGATAGCGCCGGTAGCCGGTCGACGCGTAGGAGGCGGCGAGCTCCTCCAGCCGTTCCGCGTCGATGAAGCCGAGCCGATAGGCGATCTCCTCCGGGCAGGCGATCTTCAGCCCCTGCCTCTGCTCGATCGCGCGCACGAAGTTGGCCGCGTCGAGAAGCGAATCGTGGGTGCCGGCGTCCAGCCAGGCGGTGCCGCGTCCGAGGATCTCGACATGCAGCGCGCCCCGCTCCAGATAGGCGCGATTGACGTCCGTGATCTCGAGCTCGCCGCGCGCCGAGGGGCGCAGGCCCGCGGCGATCTCGACGACGTCGTTGTCGTAGAAGTAGAGTCCCGTCACCGCGTAGTGCGACCGGGGCCGCTCCGGCTTCTCCTCGATCCCGATGGCGCGGCCCGCGGCGTCCAGCTCCACCACCCCGTAGCGCTGCGGGTCTCGCACCCAGTAGCCGAAGACGGTGGCGCCTTGCGTCCGCTGGGAGGCGGCGGCGAGCTTCCGCGAGAGACCCTCGGCGTAGAAGATATTGTCGCCCAGGATCAGGCAGGCCGGGGCGGCGCCGAGGAACTCGCGGGCGATCAGGAAGGCCTGGGCGATGCCTTCCGGCTTCGCCTGGACGGCGTACGACAGCGAGATCCCCCAGCGCCCGCCGTCGCCCAGCAGGCCCTCGTAGGCGGCCCGGTCCTCCGGGGTCGAGATGACCAGGATCTCGCGGATGCCGGAGAGCATCAGGGTGGAGAGCGGGTAGTAGATCAGCGGCTTGTCGTAGACCGGGAGGAGCTGCTTGCTGACCGACAGCGTCAGCGGCCGCAGGCGGCTTCCAGCCCCACCCGAGAGAATGATTCCTTTATGGGAGCCGGTCAGCATGATGGGAACCCGAGCAAGCTACCCCAGCCGCGGCGCAGCGGTCAAGAATCGCGGCTTCGCCGTCACCTCTCCATCCGGTTCGGATTCAGCTCTGTCCCCGCGAACCTCGAAGCCTTCCACGAGAGTCGGACGCGAGCCCTCCCTGCGCTCGGGCCGCACGCTCCGCCGGCTCGCGACGTAGGCGTCGGCCTGCCGGGCCGTGGGGTCCTGGGTGAAGGTCTGCTCGACGCCGGCGCGGCGGCGCAGCTGATCGAGACGTTCCTCCGCTGATCGGATCAGGGCTCTCGGGACTCGGGTCGGGCGGGGTGCGGCAAGACCTGCGAGTACGGACCCATGCGCGCCCGCTCGAGCATCGGGAGGTAGAGCTCCAGGAGCTCCCTGGAGGGATGGAGCCTCCGGGCGTGGCGGGCCGCGATCTCCCCGGTGGCGAGGCCGCGCCGGACATCGAGCTCCACGGCGCGCAAGACCCTCTGATGCCTCGCCGCCGCTCGCCGGCCCTGCTTCATGTTCGCGGGCAAGAGGCCGACCGTCAGGGCGAGCAGGAAGATCCCGACGAGCCGACCGCCGCGCCCAGGCGCCCAGCGCAGCCAGGCGAGGTAGGCCCACGCGACGAGCGGCGCCGCGAGCAGCGCGAAGCGGGGATGGAACCCGCCGCCGGTACCGAGGTGGCGCCGTCCCCAGCCCACCGCCGCGGCGAGGGCGAGGAGCGAGAGCAACGTCAGGAGCGCGCCCGTCCCGGCCAGGCGCTCCTCGGGCCGCCGGATCGCGACCGACAGCACGAGAGCGGCGGTCGCCGCCGCAACTGCAAGCACGACCACGGTGATCCACGGCCAGTAGGCGGCCCCCGCGCGGCCGAGGCTCATGCCGATGAACTCGGCGCTGCGCTCGAACCCCTGCGCGGTCGTGACCTCCAGCCCTCGATGGGCCGCGAGTCCCTCGAAGCCGACGATATAGAGGCCGCCGAGGACGAGCGCGACCGCGCCGCAGACCCCGAAGACCGCGGCGACCACTCGGCCCCGGGGCTCACCCGAGCGCCGAGCGCGCCACCCCGCGTAGGCGCACCACAGGCCGAGTGGCGGCATCATCACCAGGCCCGTCGCGCCGTTGAGAGGCAGCAGCGCGACGCCCGCACCGACGGCGCCCGCCGCGCCGACCGAGAACGGGCCCCGTTGCCCGACGATGCCCAGGTAGACCACCATCGCGATCGCGCTCGAGAGCACCAGAGCGATCTGAAACGAGATCAGCAAGTTCGGACCGTGACCCCAGTGGAGCAGCAAGAGCGGGAAGACCGCGTCCTCGTAGGCCACCCGGCCCCGGATCCGCCGTGCCACCAGGACGAGACCGAGAGCGAGCGCCGACAGCAGGGCGGCCGAGGCATACATCCCTGCGCGATAGTCGCCGCCCGAGACCGAGAGCAGGGCCAGATAGATCGCTCTCGGCACGGGGATGCGGTGCTCGTTGTGAGCGCTCCAGATCCTGGCCAGAGTGACCTCTTCGTGGCCCGTGACATACGGCACCTCGTCCCATTCATCCCAGTACGGGACGTTCGTGCCATAGCGACCCACGAGATAGAAGGCCGCCGCCGCCAGCGCGATCCAGGTCCCGAAGACGAAGATCGAAGCTCGGAGGGTGGGCGACACGCGGGTCGGGAGCCTCGCGCGAGAGGCTAGCCTGACCTTCTCACCGACCGTCGTCGCGAGACGGCGTAGGTGCCTGGAGATGCAAGGCTTGCGACCTGAGCGCGACAGAGGCGTACTCGCAGTACGTTGACGAGCGCGAAGGGAGCATAACGCAGCAGATTCAGGTAGATACGCCGTCGCAGTAGGCGGTCGGTGAGAAGGTCGGGCTAGGACGCTCCGCGGCCGCTCAGTACCGTCGGAATGGTCTTCAGCAGGATCTTGAAATCGAGCATCGGCGACCAGCTGTCGATGTACTGCAGGTCGAGCTCCATCCAGCGGTCGAAGTCGACCTGGTTGCGGCCGCTTACCTGCCAGAGGCAGGTGAGTCCGGGCCGCATCGAGAGCCGCCGGCGCTGCCAGCGCTGATACTGGGCCGTCTCCTCGGGAACGGGCGGCCGCGGTCCGACCAGGCTCATCTCGCCCTTCAGCACGTTCCAGAGCTGCGGCAGCTCGTCGAGGCTGAATTTGCGCAGGACCCTGCCCACCGGCGTCACCCGCGGGTCCTTCGCGACCTTGAAAACCGGGCCCCGCATCTCGTTGAGGTGGGCCAGCGCCTGGCGCCGCTCCTCCGCGTCGCTGACCATGGTCCGGAACTTGAGGATCGTGAACGGCCGGCCGTACAATCCGGCGCGCGTCTGCCGGAAGAGCACCGGTCCTTTCGAGGTGAGCAGAATCGCCAAAGCGATCAGGACAAAGACCGGCGAGAGCATCGCGAGCAGCACCGCCGCGACCCCGACGTCGATCGCACGCTTCAGGAAGAGCCGAGAAGGCGACGTCGGGGCCGTCGGGAAGCTCAGCACCGGGACGCCCTCGAGGTCGCTCACCTCGAGCCGGCCGCGGGCGACCGGAAACGGATTCAGCGCGAAGCGCACGTTGACGCCGAGCTCCTGCAGGCCTACGAGAAGCTCTTCCGCTTCCGCGAGCTCCCGCCGGCCGACGACGAAGAGCACCTCGTCGACCACCTCTTTCTCGGCGCGCTCGAGCAGCTCTTCGACTCGGCCGAGAATCGGGAAGCCGCCGAGCGCCTCGCCGTCGGGATCGGTCTCCGTGCGCAGAAAGCCCAGCACGCGATAGCCCCAGTAGCGGTGCCGCTCGATGGACTCCGCCAGCTGCAAGCCGAGCTCCGAGGCGCCGACGATCAGCACTGTCCGGAAGTTGTAGCCGCGCAACCTCGCCCAGCGGGCGAAGAGACGCAGACCGCCCCGCGCCAGGAAGATCAGGGCGAACGAGGTCAGGGTGAAGAGCAGGATCCACCCGCGGCTGATCTGATCGCGGTCGAGCAGCCGCTCGTCGAGCCGCAAGAAGAAGTTGACCAGCGTGAAGAGCACGCCGGCGGCGACGCAGACCTTCAGGATCTCCCAGGATTCCCTGGGAAACGGCACCGTCCGATGCGACCGGTAGAGCTTCGACGTGAGCAGCAGGAGCGCCCAGATCGCGAGCGCCAGGGGGAGCAGCGGCAGGTACCTGTCGAGCGGATAGAAGGCGCCGAGGCCGATCCCCAGAGCGGGCAGCCAGCCGCCGCGCGCGGCGTGCGCCAGCACGAAGGCCGCCGCCACGAGCGCCAGGTCCACCGTGAAGACGGCGGAGGAGATCAGGCGAGCGCGCTCCTTCAGCATGGGATCTCCCGGGGGTGGGCTGCGCCCGCTGCCTATTCTAATCCGCTCCCGGACGTTTCCGGCTCCGCTCGGCGAGCCGCTCGAACAGCTCGACGTACTGGTCGGTGATCCGCTCCCAGGAGTAGAGGGCGCGGCCCCGCTCCGCGGCGGCCTCGCGCAGGGCCGCGGCCCCCGCCGGGTCGGCCACGACCCGCTCGATCGCCCGGGCCAGCGAGTCGGGCTCCTCGACCCTGAAGTAGAGCGCCGAGTCGGCCGCGACCTCGCGATGCTCGGGGGTGTCGTTGGCGACGATGCAGTTGCCGTAGCCCAGGGCCTCGACGAGCGCCGGATGGGTCCCTCCGACCTCCGTGGCCTGGACGTAGGCCAGGGCGTGGGAGAGCAGCTCGCGGTAGCCGTCGCCGTAGATCGCGCCGGGGAAGAGGATGCGCGGGTCCGCGCCCTGGGTAAAACCGCGGATGAACGACCCGGCGTAGGGCGCGCCGCCGACCATGACCAGCGGCAGGTCGCCGCCGACCCGCCGATAGGCCTCGGCCACGCGGTGCGGGTTGTTCTCGGGCTCGAAGCGGCTGACGTAGAGGATGTAGCGGCGGCTCTCGAGACCCAGCCGGGCGAGGGTCTCGCCCGCGGGCAGCGGCCGCGGCTCGACGCCGTAGGCGATGACGGTCGATGCGGCCCCGTGGCGCTCCTCGTAGTAGCGGCGGATGACCTCCGCGTCCGTGACGAGCTCGTCAGGGAGATGGGTCGCGAGCCGCTCCGACAGGGAGTAGACGGCGCGTCCCAGCCGGCCCCACTTCGCCCGCTGCTTCTCGATGCCGTCCACGTTGAGCGCGACCGGGATGCGCCGGATGCGCAGCAGCGGCAGAAAGAGGGCGTTGGCGGAGTTGACGACCAGGGCGGCGTCAAAGCCGCGGCCCAGGGCATCGAGGCAGGAGAGGAGTGTATGCACCGGAGTGTCTAGGTGCTTGGTCCGCAGCGTCGGCAGGATCCGGAGGCGCACGCCGCGGTGGCTCGCGAGGCCGCGGCGGGTGAAGTGTGAACGACAGTAGACCGTGACGTCGAAGCCCCGGGCAACGAGCCTCGTCGCCAGCTCCTCCATCAGGGTCTCGTAGCCGCCGTAGCGGGCCGGGATCCCGCGGCTCCCCAGGAGCGCGATCCGCGGCGGTCTCAGTGCGGAATCCCCCGTCGCAGGAACCACCGGTCGATCTTCCAGGCGGGTACGGTGCGCCGCCCCTGGATCTCGCGCCGCCGCCGCCAGAGCCGCCGCCGGTGGCGCCAGAGCCAGGCGTACGCCCCGAGAGACTCGCGCTCGACCAGGAGAACGTACCCCAACGCCAGGAGGTCCCGGGCCAGAGTGGGCAGTGCCGTGAACACGAGGTTCCCCACCGTCTGGTGGTAGATGCGAAGCAGGTAGCGGTTCTTGAGAGAATGATAGTTCACCGAGGCTGGCA
>JBFJMD010000190.1:0-5586 GCA_041634115.1 Thermoanaerobaculia bacterium
CACTTCGAGGCCCTCCGCCACCGACTGGGCGGTGCCGCTGGCCGGCTGCCGGATGCCCTCCTCGGCCAGCAGGGCGCCGAAGCGCCGGCGGTCCTCCGCCAGGTCGATCGCCTCGGGCGGGGTGCCCCAGATCGGCACCCCGGCGGCCTCCAGCCCGCGGGCGAGCTTGAGCGGCGTCTGGCCGCCGAGCTGGACGATGACGCCCTGCGGCCGCTCCCGGCGATAGATCGCCAGCACGTGCTCGAGCGTCAAGGGCTCGAAGTAGAGGCGGTCCGAGGTGTCGTAGTCCGTCGACACCGTCTCCGGGTTGCAGTTGACCATGATCGTCTCGTACCCGGCCTCCGAGAGCGCGTAGGCGGCGTGGACGCAGCAGTAGTCGAACTCGATGCCCTGGCCGATGCGGTTGGGCCCGGAGCCGAGGATCATCGCCTTCGGCCGCTCGTCCGTCTCGACCTCGTCGCCCACCCCCCAGGTCGAGTAGAGGTACGGGGTGCGGGCCGGAAACTCGGCGGCGCAGGTGTCGACCCGCTTGTAGGTGCGCTCGATCCCGCGCTCCTCGATCGTCCGCCGCACCTCCTCCGGGCCGGCGCCCACGAGCTGTCCGATCCGCGCGTCGCTCAGCCCGGCCTCCTTTGCGCGCCGCAGCAGGCGCGGCGGCACCGAGCCCAGCGACCAGCAGGCGAGCTCGGTCTCGAGCTCGACGACGGCGCCGATCTCGCGCAGGAACCAGGGGTCGATGTGGCTCGCCGCCGCCACCTCCTCGACCGTCCAGCCCTGGCGCAGCGCCGCGAAGACGGCGAAGAGGCGCTCCCAGTTGGGGGTCGCGAGGCGGCGGCGCAGGCGCACCGGGTCCGACATCCGGGCCTCGCGCGACTCCAGGCTGCCGTCGAGCTCGAGCGAGGCGAGTCCCTTCATCAGCGCCTCGCGGAAGGTGGCGCCGATGGCCATCACCTCCCCGACCGACTTCATCGAGGTGCCCAGGTCCGGCGCCGTCTGCGGGAACTTCTCGAACGCCCAGCGCGGGATCTTGACCACGGTGTAGTCGAGCGACGGCTCGAAGGCGGCGAAGGTCTCGCCGGTGATGTCGTTGGGGATCTCGTCGAGGGTGTAGCCCACGGCCAGCAGCGCGGCGATCTTGGCGATGGGAAACCCGGTGGCCTTCGAGGCCAGGGCCGAGCTGCGCGAGACCCGCGGGTTCATCTCGATCACCACCCGCCGGCCGCTCGCCGGGTCGATCGCAAACTGGATGTTGGAGCCGCCCGTGGCGACCCCCACCCTGCGGATCACCGCGAAGGCGTCGTCGCGCATCGCCTGGTACTCGCGATCGGACAGCGTCTGCTGGGGCGCCACCGTGATCGAGTCGCCGGTGTGCACCCCCATGGCGTCGAAGTTCTCGACCGAGCAGACCACGATCGCGTTGTCCGCCCGGTCCCTCATCACCTCCAGCTCGAACTCCTTCCAGCCGAGGACCGACTGCTCCAGCAGCACCCGCCGCGCCGGGCTGGCGTCGAGGGCCGCCTGCACCATCTCCTCCAGCTCGTCGCGGTTGTAGGCGGTGCCGCCCCCTTCGCCCCCCAGCGTGAAGCTCGGCCGGATGATGAGCGGGTAGCCGATCTCCTCGGCGATGGCGAGCGCTTCGCGCGGGCTGCCGGCGTAGCCGCTGAGCGGCACCTCCAGCCCCACCTCCTCCATGGCGCGCTTGAAGAGCTGCCGGTCCTCGCCCAGCCGCAGCGCCGCGATCGAGGCCCCCAGCACCTCGACCTCGTAGCGCTCGAGGACGCGGCGGGTGTCCAGGGCCACCGCCAGGTTGATGCCGGTCTGCCCGCCCACCGTCGGCAGCAGCGCGTCCGGCCGCTCCCGGGCGACGATCTTCTCGACGATCTCCGGCACCAGCGGCTCGACGTAGGTCGCGTCCGCGAACTCCGGGTCGGTCATGATGGTGGCCGGGTTGGAGTTGACCAGCACCACCCGGTAGCCCTCCTTGCGGAGCGCCCGGCAGGCCTGGGTGCCCGAGTAGTCGAACTCGCAGGCCTGACCGATGACGATCGGGCCCGACCCCAGGACCAGGATCGAGGCAAGGTCTTTGCGGGCGGGCATCGGCGCCCGAGTCTAGCAGCCGCCCGCCGGCGCGCCGGGACCGAATCCGCGGCCGCCGCGGCATCGCCTCCCACCCGCCCGATGAGGTGGGCCGGCCCCCTCCGGCCCACCGCCCCGCCGAGCGGGCGCGGGACCCCCTGCGAATCTCGCCGACCCACCTTTTCGCCGCTGGCCTCCGGCGCGACGGGGTCCCATACTTTCCTGCGAATGCATTTCTCGAATATCGGCTCCTGGGATCGCACGCTGAGGATCCTCCTCGGCTCGGCGATCCTCGCCCTCGGCTGGCTGGAGACCGTCCCCGGCATCTGGTCGGCGGCCTGCAAGCTGTTCGGCTGGCTGCCGATCATCACCGGCGCCCTGGGCTGGAGCCCCATCTACGCGGTCTTCGGCATCTCCACCCGCCGGCCCGGCGGCACCCGCACCCGACGCACCTGAGAATCCGGCGCCCCCGCGTCGGTTCGCGTATGATGGGTCCGGCGTCGCCGACGGGCGCCGCCTCGCCCGGACCCATGACCCTCAGCCGACTCAAGTGGGCCTTCCTTCTGATGCTGGCCGCGCTGCTGGTCGTGCTCAAGTACGCGCGCGGGCTGCTGGAGCCGTACGGGGACACCCCCACCGCCGGCATCCTCCTGGACGCGGTCATCGTCGTCAGCGTCGTCTTCTTCTGCGGCGCCGCGTTCACCGTGCTAGGGAAGATGCAGGAGCGGCTGGAGCGCCGCAACCGCGAGCTCCTCGCCCTGCACGACGCCGGCCTCGACATCCACAGCGAGCTGTCGCTCGACGTCGTGCTGCGCAAGGTGGTCGACCAGGCGTGCTCGCTGCTGGACGCCAAGTACGGCGCGGTCTCGGTGATCGACGACACGGGCGAGATCCGGGAGTTCGTCACTTCGGGGATCTCGGAGGAGATGCGCGAGCGCATCGGGTCGCCGCCCAGCGGCCGCGGTCTGCTCGGGGTCGTCCTGAACGAGGGGCAGCGCCTGCGGCTGGCCGATTTCAGCCGCGATCCGCGCGCCAGCGGCCTGCCCGAGCACCATCCGCCGATGCACTCGCTGCTGGCGGTGCCGATCGTCACCAAGGGTCCCTTCCGCGGCAACCTCTATCTGTCGGAGAAGGCGCACGCGCACGAGTTCAACGAGGAGGACGAAGAGTCCCTCGCCCGCTTCGCCACCAAGGCGGCGATCGCCATCGACAACGCCCACCTGCACCAGCGCCTGCGGGCCCTGGCGGTCGCCGAGGAGAGGGTGCGGATCGCGCGCGAGATGCACGACGGCATGGCGCAGGTGCTGGCCTACGTCAACACCAAGGCGCAAGCGGTCAAGGAGTACCTCCACCAGCAGCGCACCGCGGACGCCGAAGCGCAGCTCGAGCAGCTCGCGGCGGCGGCGCGCGAGGTCTACGTGGACGTGCGCGAGGACATCCTGGGCCTGCGCACCGACCTGCGGCCCGGGCGCTCTCTCGAGCACGCGCTGCGGGAGTTTCTGGGGCGCTGGGAGTCGCAGAGCGGCATCGCGGCGAGCCTGCGGGTCGACGGCGACGTGCGGCTGCCGCCGATCGTCGAGCTGCAGCTCCTGCGGATCATCCAGGAAGCGCTCACCAACATCCGCAAGCACTCGCGCGCCACCCGCGCCGAGATCGAGATCTCCCAGTCCGACGGCAAGTGCCTCGCGCAGGTGACCGACGACGGCGCCGGGTTCGACCCCTCCGCCAAGCACCGCGCGGACTTTCCACGCTTCGGCCTCGCCATCATGCGCGAGCGCGCCGAGAGCATCGACGGCGAGCTCGTCCTGAGCTCCGAGCCCGGCAAGGGAACCCGGGTGCGGATCGCCGTGCCACTCGCCCCAACCGGCAGCTAGAAAGGAAGACCATGCGCATCCTGATCGCCGACGATCACGCCCTGTTTCGAGACAGCCTCAAGAGCCTCCTCGCCGCTCGCGATCTGGAGGTCGTGGGAGAGGCCAAGAACGGCCGCGAAGCGATCGACCTGGCGTGGAAGCTCAAGCCGGACGTCGTCCTGATGGACCTGACGATGCCGGAGATGGACGGCCTCGAGGCGACGCAGCGGCTGGCCGCCGAGCTTCCCGACGTCAAGGTCGTCGTGCTCACCGCCTCCGACGACGACGCCAGCCTCTTCCAGGCGATCAAGTCCGGGGCCAAGGGCTACCTGCTCAAGGACCTCGAGGCGGCGCGCTTCTTCGAGCTGCTCGACGGCGTGGCGCGCGGCGAGCCGGCTCTCACGCCGACGCTCGCCCGCCGCCTCCTCGACGAGTTCGCGCGCGAGAAGAAGCCGGCCAAGGAGCGCCAGGACCCCGACGCCCTGACCGAGCGCGAGACCGAGGTCCTGGAGCTGATGGTCGACGGCGTGACCTCGAACCGCAAGCTCGGCAAACGGCTCGGGGTGAGCGAGAACACGGTCAAGTTCCACGTCCGCAACATCCTCGACAAGCTGCACCTCCACAACCGCGCGCAGGTCGTCGCCTACGCCCTGCGGCACCGCATCGTCGAGCCCGGGGAGCCCGGCGAGCCGCACGGAATCTAGCGGGCTACCGGTCCCGGAGCCGGCCCGGTTATACTCCCCGTCCATGGAGACAGCGACTTTCGCGGCGGGCTGCTTCTGGGGCGTCGAGGCGGCCTTCCGCCAGGTGGACGGAGTGCTCTCGACCGCGGTCGGCTACTCCGGGGGCACCCGGCCGGACCCGACCTACGAGCAGGTCTGCACCGGCGCCACGGGGCACGCCGAGGTGGTCCGGGTCGAGTTCGATCCGCAGCGGGTGAGCTACGAGGAGCTGCTCGGCGTCTTCTGGGGCGCCCACGACCCGACGACCCTCAACCGCCAGGGGCCGGACGTCGGCACCCAGTACCGCTCGGCGATCTTCTTTCACGGCCCGGAGCAGGAGCGGGCCGCGCGGGCCTCGCTCGAGGCGGAGCGGCGCTCGGGCCGCCACGGGCGGCCCATCGTGACGGAGATCACGCCGGCCTCGGCCTTCTACCGCGCCGAGGAGTATCACCAGCAGTACCTCGAGAAGCGCGGCGCGGCGAGCTGTCGCATTCCCTGATCGAGGCCCCGCCACCCGCCGGTGCGGTGCGCCGGCGACGGACGGGGCGCCCGAGCCCCGCCCCGTCGGGTATGGCCCCGCCGAAGCGAGGCTGCTCCAATAGGAGGGGAGGGCGATCGCCGTGTTGAGCATTCGCAAGATCCTCTTCCCCACCGATTTCTCGCGCTGCTCCGAGCAGGCCCTGAGCCACGCGCTCTTCTTCGCCGAGCAGTACGGAGCGGAGCTGCACCTGCTGCACGCCGTCGTCCTGCACCAGGACGACCCGGCGGACCCCGGGCACCGCTTCCCGGGGCGCGAGGAGTTGTCGCGCCGCCTGATCGAGGTGGCGGGCTCCGCGATGGAGGCGCTGGTCGAGCGCAACCGGCGGCCGAAGCTCTCGATCCAGCAGTTCCGCGAGCGCGGCTTCTCGCCCGGCGAGGTGATCACCGACCACGCC
>JBFJMD010000191.1:0-5570 GCA_041634115.1 Thermoanaerobaculia bacterium
ACCCTCGCTCTCGATCATCTTGTAGGCCTGGTGGCGGTGGTCGATCATCACCGTCACCAGCGGCGGCTCGGGCGAGACCGAGGCGAAGGCGGAGACCGTCAGGCCGTGGACCTCTTCGCCGGCCTTGACGGTGACGATCGTCACGCCGGAGGGGAAGTGGCGCAGGACGTCGCGGAAGCTCTCGGAGGAGACCGTCATTGGGGCGGATTCGCGCGCCGCGGCTACCCGGCGGAGGGCGCCGCCGGCGCCGGCTCCCGCTCTGCGTATCTCGTGGCGACGTAGTCGTCGACGATGGCCTGAAAGGCCGCCGCCAGCTCCTCGTAGCTGCCGCGCAAGCTGGTGAACTTCTGGCCGTCGACGAAGACCGGGCAGTGGGGCGCCTCGCCGGTCCCCGGCAGGCTGATGCCGATGTTCGCCGCCTTCGACTCGCCGGGCCCGTTGACCACGCACCCCATGACCGCGACGGTCATCTCCTCCACGCCCTCGTAGCGGCGCTTCCACTCCGGCATCTGGCCGCGCACGTAGGCCTGGACCCGCTCGGCCAGCTCCTGGAAGGTGGTGCTGGTCGTCCGTCCGCAGCCCGGACAGGCGGTGATGCTCGGCGCGAAGCTGCGCAGGCCCAGCGCCTGCAGCAGCTCCATGCACGCCCACACCTCCTCGCGGCGGTCGCCGCCGGGGCGCGGGGTGAGCGAGATGCGGATCGTGTCGCCGATCCCCTCCTCGAGCAGAACGCCCATCGCCGAGGACGACCAGACGAGGCCCTTGATCCCCATCCCGGCCTCGGTCAGGCCCAGGTGGAGGGGCTGCCCGGTCCGCCTCGCCAACTCCCGGTAGACGTCGATCAGGTGACGGGGCCGCGAAACCTTGCAGGAGATGATGATCCGGTCGGGCCCGAGCCCGCATTCCCGGGCCAGCTCGGTCGAGGTCAGCGCCGACTCGACCATGCAGTCGTTGATGATCTCCTCCGACGTCTTGCCGAGGTCGCGGTCGGTGTTCTCCTGCATGCGGGCCATCACCAGCTCCTGGTCGAGCGAGCCGCCGTTGACCCCGATCCGCACCGGCTTGCCGTTGTCCAGCGCGATCTTGCAGATGGTGGCGAAGTTGTCGTCGCGCCGGCGACCGGCGCCGACGTTGCCCGGGTTGATCCGGTACTTGTCGAGGGCCCGGGCGCACTCGGGGTAGCTCGAGAGCAGCTTGTGGCCGTTGTAGTGGAAGTCGCCGATCAGCGGCGCCTCGCAGCCGGCGTCGAGCATCCGCCGCTTGATCTCGGGGACCGCGGCCGCCGCCTCGGCGACGTTGACCGTGATCCGCACCAGCTCGGAGCCCGCCTCGGCCAGCTCGACGCACTGCCGCGCCGTGGACTCCACGTCCGCGGTGTCGGTGTTGGTCATCGACTGGACCGCGATCGGCGCGCCGCCGCCGACCCGCACCCCGCCGACGTCCACGGCGATCGTCTGGTGACGCCCTTTCGACATTCTGCCGCTCGCGAAAAGCCCCGCTTCCGGGGCGGAGATCATAGCACCGCGCCGGGCGGGAGATTCGGCGCCGCTTTTCCGTCCCGTTCGAGTGAGCCCGCCGGCGGACGGGTCGCCCGGACCCTCACGCGATGCCTCGGCCCGCTCGTCGGCGGCGCTCGACTTCGAAGGAGCGTTCGCGACATCCCATGCGACAGCCGACGCGACACCGCACCCGACGGCCTGCCCGGCGCCCCGCCCGACGGGACCGCCGGCTCGCCAGCCGTTACGAGATCCGCGACGCCGAGGTCGCCGGCCCGGTGCTCTCGGGCCGCATCCTGAACCTGTCGCGAAGGGGGCTGGCGATCGAGACCGGCAGCGCCCTGCGGGTGGGCGCCCGCTACCGATTCACGGTCACGGGGGGCGAGCGGTCGGTCGAGTTCGAAGGCCGGATCCTCTGGTGCCGCCTGCGGGCGACCCGGCCGGCCGGGGGCGACGTCGAGCCGGTCTACCGGGCGGGAATCGAGCTCGAGGGCCGGCTCGAGAGCGACGCCGAGGGCGAGCTCGGACGCCGGCTCGAGATCGCTCCGGGCGGGGCCTCCGGGGGCGTCCGGGCGCCCGGAGAGCCGGCCGAGGGGGCCGAGCCTGCCTCCTGATCGCCGGACGCCGCCCGGTCCCTTCCTTCCTCTACGCCCGCTTCGCCCGCCCCGAGGGCAGGCGGCGCTCCAGGATCGACGCCGCCCGCTCCAGGGCGGCCAGATCGCGGGCGCCGAGGCCCGCGAGCCGCCCGGCCAGCACCCGCACCCGCTGCCCGCGCCCCCGGGCCAGGACCCGCCGCCCCGCGCGGGTGGCGCTCACCCGCACCGCCCGCCGGTCGCCGGGGTCGGGCTCGCGCCGCGCCAGGCCCGACCGCTCCAGGCCGTCGACGATGCGGCTCATCGTGGGCGACGTCACCTGCTCCGCCCGCGCCAGCTCGCCGAGGCTGCGGGCGCCGCCGAAGACGAGGACCGAGAGCGCCGAGAGCCGGGCCGGGGAGACCTCCAGCGACTCGTCCGCCTCGCGGACGGTCCGCAGCAGGGCGATGGCGACGGAGTGCAGCCGGTTGGAGACCTCCTCCAGCCGCCGCCGCGCGGCGGCCGTGTCCCCGGCGACCGACCCGCCGCTCACGTCTCTCGCCCCGGTCGCTCGATCCGCCGGTCGATCTTCCATCGCCGTCCTCGACGCCTTCGCCGACCCGGCCGGGCCTCCGCCCTCGATCCACTTCCCCCTTGACAGACGCGCACCGCCCGATTATAGTTAGTTTGCCTAACTAAGTAAAGAGGTGACCCGATGACAGCGCAAGAAAAGGCCGTCGCGGCCGTCCACGCCGGAGACTTGGAAGAGCTGCGCCGCCTCGCCGCCGAGGACCCTTCGGTCGCCGAGGCCCGCAGCGAGGCCGGGGTCTCGATCCTGCTCGAAGCCTGCTATCGAAACCGCACCGACATGGTCGACGCCCTCCTGGCGGTCCGGCGTACCCCCTTCGACATCTTCGAGGCCACCGCGCTCGACCGGGTCGAGCGGCTGACGGAGATCCTGGAGGGCGACCCCGCGGCGCCCGGCGCCTGGTCGCCGGACGGCTTCACGCCGCTCCACCTGGCCGCCTTCTTCGGCCGCGCCCGCGCCACCCGGCTGCTGCTGGAGCGCGGCGCCGAGATCGGCGCGGTGGCCCGCAACCCGATGAAAGTGCAACCGCTGCACGCGGCGATGGTGCGGGGCGAGCGCGAGGTCGTCGTGGCGCTGCTGGTCGCCGGCGCCGATCCGAACGCCCGCCAGCAGGCGGGCTACACGCCGCTCCAGGCCGCCGCCCACCGCGGAGCCACCGAGCTGGCCGAGCTGCTGCTTTCGCACGGCGCCGACCCGGCGGCCGCCAACGACGAGGGCAAGACCGCCCTCGACCTCGCCCGGGCCGACGGCCACCCCGAGACCGCGGCCCTCCTCGAGCGCCACAAGCGGTAGCGCCCTCACCCGTGGGGGGCGCTCTGATCCCCGCGCCCCGCAGGGGCGCGACCTTTCCACCCGTGAGGGGCGCTCTGATCCCCGCGCCCCGCAGGGGCGCGACCTCTCCACCCGTGCGGGGCACCGAACCGAGTCCCACCGCGCCTCACGCCTGCAGGAGGGTGGCGACGACGAGATAGACGAGCGCGTTGGCCGCCAGGTGGGCAACGATCGCCGCCTCGAGCCCGCGGACCCAGTACCACCAGCCGAAGGCGACGCCGGCGAAGCCGTTGAGGGTCAGTGCCCGCAGCACCGGGTGCTCGACGTCGGGGAGGTTGCCGACGTGGGCGAGCCCGAACCAGATCGCGGCGGCGAAGACCCCGACCCACTCCGGCAGGCTCTTCGGCCCCGGATTGTGGCGCCAGAACGCCGTCAGCGAGAGCCGCGCGAGCCACGCGACGAGGGTCGCCACTCCGAGCCGGAAGAACGCCTCCTCGGCGACCGACGAGTAGAGGATGATGCCGCCGCGCACGGCGAGCGAAACGGCCCCGACGGCCCGGATCCGCTCGAGACTGACCCCTTCGAAGAGCGCCTGGTCGAGGGCCAGGATCGCGGTGGCGGTGGAGAGGCCGAGAAGCGTCGAGAGCCAGAGGGTGCGGCCGAAGCCGGCGCGCGCTTTGTCGGACAGGAGCGCCAGGTTGAGCGGTGTCCCCAGGCCCAGCCCGGGCGGCGGCCAGCGCAGCCTGCGGATCATCCGCCCCCGCTCTTCAGGCGGCCCGCCGGACCGCGGTCGCGGTCATCAGGCCCCAGAGCCAGTTGATCTTGTAGCGCTCGACGCTGACTCCGGCGAAGCTCGCCTCTTCCAGGGCGGCGCGGCAGCGCTCTTCGCCATAGGTGCGGTGGTGCGCCCGGCTCATCACGCTCAACACCCGATCGTAGACGCGGCAGGCCAGAAAGTCGTCGCACCAGTCCGTGACGACGAGCCGGCCTCCGGGCTCGAGCACCCGACGGATCTCGCCCAGCGCCGCGGCTGGCTGCCGGAAGTAGTGGAAGGAGTTCGTGGTGACGACGACGTCGAATCGGTTCGCCGCGAAGGGCAGCGCTTCCGCTCGCCCGAGCACCAGCCGGGCCGCCGGACCGAGCCGGCGGCTCGCCACCTCCAGCATCTCGGGCGTCGGATCGACGCCCGTCAGCTCGAGCCCCGGCTCGCGCTCGGCCAGCGTGGACAGCAGGAAGCCGGTGCCGCAGGCGACGTCCAGGACGCGATCGCCCGATTGGACGGAGAGGCGCTCGAGAGTCTCGCGGACGGTCGACTCGACGTAGAACGACCACCGGCTCTCGTACTCGCGCGCGAGCCGGCCGTACTTGCGAATCGCCCGCTCTCCGGTCTTCATGACGCCTCGGCCGGCGGCCTCCGGAGCCGGAGGTCCGCCCTCACCCGTCGCGCCGCCGCCCCCGCGCCCGCTACCCTTCCGGCGCTGCCCCGTCGCCGCTCTTCTCCCAGCGATAGACCCGCGCCGGCGGGATGTTGAACAGCTCGATGTCCACCTGCGCCTTGCCGAAGTAGGGGCGGCTCAGGGCGTCCACGCGGCGGCTCACCTGGTAGGCCACGAAGCGGCCGCCGGGGGCCAGCACCGACGAGATGATCTCGAGCACCCGCGACCCCGACATGGGGCTCATCGTCGAGAACGGGATCCCCGAGATCACCGCGTCCGGGCTGCCGAGACCGTGCGCCTCGAGGACGTCGCCGAGATGCTCGGCGCTGCCCAGGTGCGGGATCAGCCGGTCGTCCTCGATGCAGCGGATCCGCTCGTGAAAGCGGGGGTTGATCTCGACGCTCAGGAGCCGCGCCTCGGGAAGCATCGCCCGCAGGATGGCGCGGGTCGTGCCGCCGGTGCCGGAGCCGAGCTCGACGACGAGCCGCGATGCGTCGACGCCCGCGACCTGGACGATCCGCCGCTCCAGAAAGCGCGAGCTCGGCACGATCGACGCCACCTGCGCCGGCCGCTTCAGGAACTCCTCCAGGAAGCCGAAGCTCTGATCCACCAGCTCGCGCACCTTGCGGGCGACCGGCGTCGTTTCGTCGCCTTTCACTTCGACTCCTTCACCGCTCGAATGGGTGAGCGCCCCGTCCGGGTCCGA
>JBFJMD010000192.1:0-5569 GCA_041634115.1 Thermoanaerobaculia bacterium
GCGAGGTCATCGTGGACGGCGAGACGGGCTTCTTCGTCTCGCCGGCGGCGCCGGCCGAGCTGGCCGCGCGGGTCGGCGAGCTGCTGGCGGACCCGGAGCTGCGGCGGCGGATGGGCCGCGCCGGGCGGCGGCGGGTCGAGGAGCGCTTCAGCCACGAGGTCTACGCGGCCCGGATCCTGGCGCTCTACCGGGAGCTGGGGGCGTCCGCGGCCGCCGCGGAGCCGGCCGCGTGACGGTGCGCGGGCGGCGGCCGATCCGGGCGGCCTACCGCGAGGCCGAAGTGGCCGAGGACTACCTCGAGCGCCGCTTCCGGCATCCGCTGGGGGCCCTGCTCCACGCCCGCCAGGCCTCGACGCTGGCGCGGCGGCTCGGGCCGGCGCGGCCGCGGCGGGTGCTGGAGATCGCGCCGGGTCCGGCCCGGCTGACGCCGGAGCTGGCGAAGGTGGCGGCGGCGGGCGTGGTCCTCGACGCCAGCCTGGAGATGCTCACCCGGGCGCGGCGGCGGCTGGCCGAGGCCGGCGCGGCGGGCTGGCGCTGCGTCCAGGGCGACGCCTTCGAGCTGCCCTTCGCCGCGGGCTTCGACGCCGTCGTCAGCTTCCGGCTGATCCGGCATTTCGAGGCCGGCGACCGGCGGCGTCTCTACGCCGAGATCGCGCGGGTGCTCGCCCCCGCCGGGCTGCTCGCGTTCGACGCCGTCAACGAGCGGGCGTCGGCGCCGCTGCGCGCCGCGGCGCCGGAGGACTACACGGTCTACGACGCGCTCTTCACGCCGGAGGGGCTGCGCGCCGAGCTGCGGGAGGCGGGCTTCGAGGCGGTCGAGCTGGACGGCGTCCAGCGGCGCTATCCGCTGCTGCGGCGGGTCCAGGTCCTGGTCGGACCGCGGTCGCGGCCGCTGGCGCGGGCGGCGATGGAGGCGATCGACCGGCTGCCCGGAGGCGAGCCGCTGGAGTGGGTGGTGACGTGCCGCCGCGTGTGACCTACTGGACCGGGATCTGGGAGCCGCGGCGGGAGGCCCTCTCCGCCGGAGTGGCGGCCCTGCGCGCGGCGCTGGCGCCGCGGGCTCCGGTCGTCTCGTTCTCCTCGGGTCAGCGCACCTCGCCGCTGCCGCGGGGCCGCGTCGTGCGCCTCTCCGGCCGCCGCTGGCTGGCGCTGCGGGCCCTGGCGGCGGCCCTCGAGCCGCGCGGCGCGGTCACCCACCTGGTGGCGGGCCTGTCGTCCTGGCATCTGCTGCGGGCGCTGGGCCGGCGGCCGCTGCTCTTTACCGTGGCGATCGGCGGCCCGCCGCTGGAGCCGGATCTCTACCGCAAGGTGGACCGGTTCGTCGCCGAGAGCGAGGCGCTGGCCGGGGCGCTGGCGGCCTGCGGGGTGGACCGCGCCAAGGTGCGCGTCCTCTATCCCGGAATCGACCTCACCCGCTTCCGCCCGGCGCCGGGCCCCGGGCGGACGCCGTTCCGGCTGCTCTTCGCGAGCAGCCCGGCGGACCCGGGAGAGCTGGAAGAGCGCGGGGTGCCGCTGCTGGTGGCGCTCGCCCGTCGGGTCCCGGATCTCGAAGTCGTGGTGCCCTGGCGGCGCTGGGGCGACCTCGCCGCCGCCCGGCGGGCGCTGCGGGCGCTCGAGCCGCCCCCCAACTTCCGGGTCGTCGAGGGGGACGTCGTGGACATGGCGGCCGAGTACCGGGCCGCGCACGCCGTCGTCTGCCCGTTCCGCTCGGGGGCGGGGAAGTCCTGCCCGGCGTCGGTGGTGGAGGGCCTCGCCAGCGGCCGCCCGGCGCTGCTCACCGAGGGCGTCGGCATCGCCGACCTGGTGGTCGCCGAGGGGGCCGGCCGCGCCGCCGCGGCGACGGTCGAGGCGCTGGCCGACGAGCTCGAAGCGCTGCGCTCCGGATACATGGGGTTCGCGGCGCGCGCCCGCTGGCTCGCCGAGCGCCACTTCGACCGCCGCGAGACCTGGAAGGCCTATGAGAGCCTCTACCGAGAGCTCGCCGCCGCGGCCTGAGGGGGCGCAGGGGGCGCGGCCGGGGCCGCGCCGCTGGCTGGCGCTGGGCCTCGTCGCGCTCCTCTACTTCGCCGTTCCCAACGCCCGGCCCGACTTCAGCCGCTTCAACTGCCAGGACAGCGAGAGCTACCTGGCGCTCAGCCGCAGCCTGGTCGAAGGCCGCGGCTACACCCGCAGCCTGATCCCGGGCCGCTACGTGCCCCACGCCCTGTGGCCGCCGGGGATGCCGCTGCTGCTGGCCCCGGCGGCGGCCCTGAGCGGCGAGCGCATCGACTGGCTCGCGGTCAAGTGGACGGTGGCCGCGGTCGGCCTCGTCGGCGTGGCGCTGGCCTGGCTGCTGGCCCGGCGGCTCTCCGGCCGGCGGCGGATCGCGGACCTCGCCGCCCTGGCGCTGGCCCTCAACCCGTTCTACTGGGACTTCAGCCACCAGGCGATGGCCGAGGTGCCGACCCTGGTCTGGATGCTCGCCGGCCTGCTGCTCGTCGACCTCCTCTGGTTCAAGCGGGAGGTCGGCTGGGGCGGGGCGCTCGCCGCCGGCCTCTTCTGCGGCGTCGGGATGCTGTTCAAGGGGCTCGCGGCGGCGCTCGCGGCGGCGCCGCTCGCCTACGTGCTCGAGAGCTCGCCCGGGCGCCGCAAGCGCGGCCTGGCGGTCTGCGCGATCTTCGCCCTCGGCGTCGCCCTGCCGTTCCTGGGGTGGACGCTGCGCAACAGCGCGGTCGACGCCACCGGCTTCGACGGCATCCGCCACGCGGGGCTCATGTTGACCGCGGACCCGGAAGACCCGGAGAGCCCGCGGCTCGGCCCCGGCGCGGCGCTGGCGTGGGTCGTCGGCCAGCTCCGCACCCACGGGATCTACCGCCTGCCGGCGCAGGTGATCCCCGGCTTGTGGCCGGAGCGCGTCTTCGCCTGGCGGGGCAGCGGCGCGCCGGCGCTCGCCCTCTCGGCCCTGCTCCTGGGGCTGGCGCTGTCGCGCCGCCCGGGGGAGGTGGCGCTGCTGGCCACCGCGACCGCCGTGGCGGCGATCAACCTGGCCTACGGATTCGGCGGCTCGCCCCGCTTCTGGGTGCCGGTCTCGATGCTGGTGACGCTGCTGCTCTGCGTCCGTCTGGGCCGGCGGCTGACGCGGGCGGCGCCGCGCACCCGCGCCGTCGCCGCCACGGCGCTGGTCGCGGTCCTGGCGGTCAACCTGGCGGCGTACGTGGTGCTCCACGAGCGCCGGCCGTTCAACCCGAACGGGCCGTGGGCGGAGTTGGCGGCGCTCTTCGAGCGCGCCGCCGACCTCGACCTCGAGCCCGTCGGGGTGCTGGCGCCGAACCCGCACGCCTTCCAGCTGGTGACCGGGTGGCCGGCGCCCATGCCGGCGGCCGGCGGCCCGGTCGACCACATGGTGGCGCGCGTGGACGGACGCGGACCGCAGCCGCCGGCGGGGGCGCGACCGGTGCTCGAGGTCCGGCCCTGGGCGCTCTTCGAGCTGCCGCGCGCGGAGGAAGCGGGCAACCTTTTGGGCGACGCCCGCTGGGCGACCCGCTGGGAGGGGGGCGAGCGGTAGCTGGGGGTCTACTCCCCGGAGCCCGCGAAGTGGCGCCGCCGCGCCAGCGCGGCGGGGTCGCGGGTCGGCGTCCGCAGCTCCACCCAGCGGCTTCGCGGCGGCGGCGCCAGCCGGTCGAGGGTCGCCCCGACGCGCAAGCGCAGCTCCCAAAGCTCTTCGGGCAGGAGGTCGGCGAAGCGCAGGGTGCCGGCGTCCTCGCCGCCGCCGCGGACCGTCTCGGCCGCGAGGCCCAGCTCCTCGATCGCCAGGCGCCCGATCTCGGCGCGGGAGGCGCCGGTCGCGGCGGTCAGGATGACCAGGTACTCGACGTCCTGCTGGCCCCGGCGGTAGGCCTTGAGCCGCGCGCTCGGCAGCGCCCGCGGCCGCCCCTGCGGGTCGGGATAGAGGACCGCGAGCGGGGTCGCCCGCTCCCAGGCGGGGGCCTTGCCCACGCTCTGCCAGGGCAGGACTCCGTCGCCGCCGAAGCTCCAGGTCCGCAGGCACCAGGCCGCCGGCTGCACGTTCGAGTCCTCGACCCGATTGGTGGTGCCGTAGTGGTACAGGACCTCGTCGCGGCGCAGCGGGTCGGGCGGGAAGTCGCCGCCGGCGACGTGAACGTCGAGCAGGCCGTCGAGCAGGTCGCGCCGCCACTCGGGGCGCGAGATGTCGGCGCGGAAGGCGAGCTTCGGCGCCGGGCCGCGGGCGCCCGCGAGGCCGGCGGCGACGCCTTCGTGGAAGGCCAGCCCGTACCAGCGCAGCGCCCAGAAGTCCTGGGTGTTGACCGGCTCGTCGAAGATCCAGGGCGCCGAGGAGCGCTCCCAGCCCTCTCTCTTGTGGTAGATCTTGTTGTTCAAGTAGAACTCGAAGAACGTCTCGGTCCAGCCGTTCTCGGCGAGGTGCTCGGCGAACCGGCGGGCGCCCTCGACGAAGGCGGCGCGGTACTCCGGAGCCAGCGCCCGCTCCGCCCAGTAGCCGCCGCGAAAGCCGCTGTCGATCGGGGCCGGCCAGTTCTCGTTGAGAGGCAGGTAGAACGCCTCGACCGGCACCCCGGCCCGCGGCAGGTCGGAGAAGGCGCTGCCGTCGAAGAGCGGACCGAAGCGGCGGTCCCAGCGCCGCCAGTCCCAGCGTCCGCCGGAAGCGTCCGGCAGGAAGCCGTCGTGCACCTCGCCGCGCCAGTTGTAGGCGAGGCGGTTGAGGGCGGTGCGGTGCTCGTGGGCGAGCCGGTAGTACTCGCGCTCGGCCGGCGGCGGCGGCAGCTTGTAGGTGTTCATCTGGGGGACGAACGAGAGGTGGTCGGGGAGGGTGAAATCCCAGACCGTGAGCACGACCCGGATCTCGATCCGCTCCTTCCCGGACTCGAGGACGAGCGTTCCGCGGTGGAGGCCGGCCGCGGCGCCGTGGGGGACGTAGACGTCGGCGAGGAGCGCCGAGAAGCGGGCCGCCTCGGCGCCCCCCCAGGGCAGCTCGAAGGGCGAGCTCGGCGGCTCCACGGGCACCAGGGGGTCGGGGAGCGCCTCGCCTTCGCCGGGGACGTGGGCGAAGCGGTAGAGGCGCGATCTCGGCGTCGAGTCCGCCCCGCCGCCCTCGAACTCCAGCCGGGCGCCGAATGCGCCGCGAGCGCCGTCGAGCGCGACCTGGAAGGCGACGAACTCGTTGCGGGCGGCGTGCAGGCGCACCTCCCGGCGCAGCGCGCTCCAGAGGTGGTTCGACCGAAAATAGTCCGCGGAGCGCGCCGGCACGGTGCGGCCGCTCGCCGGCAGCACCTTGTCCAGCGGATCGAGGACGGAGACCGCGGCGCCGGCCAGCCGCGGCGGCTCGGCGGGGCCCGAGCCCCAGGAGGGCGGCCCGACGATCGCGGGCCTTGGCGTCGCCGGGCGCGCGGAGACGGCGGTCGCGGCCACCGGGCCGGCGTTGCCGGCGCCGTCCACGGCCCGCACCCCGACGGCGACGGTCGCGCCGGGCGCGATGCCGAGGTCGCGCAGCTCCATCTCCACCGCCTCGCCAGGCTCGCCGGCGGCGGGGACCAGGTAGCGCGGCACCGGCCGC
>JBFJMD010000193.1:0-5560 GCA_041634115.1 Thermoanaerobaculia bacterium
AACTGGAGCGATCCGAAGGCGATGACCTCCGCCGTCACCGGGCCGGGGCCCGAGATCGCGCGCACCTCCATGTCCCGCTCGCCGCCGAGGAGGAATGCGCCGCCGGCGGAGCTCGAGTCGTCGGGGGGGGCCGTGATCTGCGCCTGGGAGTCGACGAAGTCGTCGATCAGGACCTGCGCCGGGGCGGGGGCGGCGACGAGCAGCGCCGCGACGGCCGCGAGGCAGGCGCCCACGCCCCACCGCTTCGCGTTCTTCGCCTGCCAATCTCCCGATTGCACCAATTCCCCCGGATCGTCGCTGCCTTCAGCGGCCGAGCTGCGCCGCACAATCGTTTCGGTGGGCCGTTTCTGAGCTGGCCGGGAGTCTAGCACAGCCCCCGGGCGGCGACCTTCTCGGCCCGTTCATCGCGGGCGCAGCTCGAAATGGAAGATCGCGACGTCCACCTCTTCGGGCAGACCCGGGGCGCGCGCGATCTCGACTCGCTCGACGGCGAGCGGCGCGGCGAGCTCGCGCGCCGCGCGGTAGCGCTGGGCGAAGGTCCGCCCGTCCGGCGCGACCCACGACACCCAGGCCGGCGGCGCGGTGAACCCGGGCCGGGCCGCCACCTCCGGCCGCCGCGCCGCCCACTCCCCGGTCTCCCTTCCGGCGGCGAGCGTCCACTCGTCGGCCGGACCGTCGGCGCCCGAGAGGCGCACGATCGCGACCGGCGTCCCGGCGGCGAGCGCGGCCGCGTTCGACAGGTAGGAGTCGACCACGATCCGCCGCACCGGCACTCCGGGAACGGGCTCGGTGCCGATCGCCGGCCGCTCGGCGGAGAGCACCAGCGGCAGCCCCTCCAGCGGCTGCGAGCCGGCCGCGGGAATCCGCAGGAACGCGGCGACGGCGAGGGCGGCGAGGCCGAGCGGAAGGGCGCGCGGCCGCCAGCGCGAAGGCAGCCGCCCCGCGAGACGCGTCGCCAGCGCGAGCAGCGCCAGGACCGCGGCGACCGCCACCGCCGAGGGCCAGGCGGCCGAAGCCCCGACGAGATCCAGCGCCGCCGGCAGCGGCTCGGCCCGCAGCCAGGGGTAGGAAGCGGCGAGGGCTCCGGCGGCCACGAGACCACCGCTCCACAGGCCCTGCAGCCTCGCGGCGGCCCCCGCGGCCGGCAGCGCGAGCGCGGCCAGGGCGATCGGCGCGATAGCCGCCTCGGGCCCGGGGACGAGCCGCAGCGCGGCGACCGCCAGCGCGGCGGCGGCGAGGATCCGCGCGGCGCGCTCCCGACCGGCCCACGGCGCCGCAGGCAGCAGCGCCAGGAGCAACGCGGGCGCGCCGAGGCTCTCGGGCCAGCTCCGCGCCGCCGGCGCGACGGCGGCGGCGGCGAGGACGACCGCGGCGATCGCGGCCTGGGCGGATGCGCGGCGTCGGGCGGCGAGAGCGGCGCCGGCGGCGAGCAGGACGAGAGCGGGCCCGAAGGAGCCGCCGCCGACGGGGTCGGGGATGCCGACGAGGAGAGCGAGCCCGCCGACCAGCAGCAGCGGGGCCCAGCGCGCGAGCGGCCGACCGGTGCCGCGGGCGGCCCGGTCGCCGGCCGCCAGGGCGGCGAGCGCCAGGGCCGCGGCGGGGCTCCAGCCGCGGCCGAGGACCAGCGCGGCGGCGGCGGCCAGCAGCGGGAGCGGCTCGCGCCCGCGGGCCAGAAGGGCCACGGCGGCCGCCGCCACGACGGGCGGCAGCAGCAGCCGGCCGAGCGTCGCCGGCGACGCCTCGATCGCGAGCAGCTCGTCGGCCCGGAAGAGGAAGTGCAGGGCGAGGCCGGCCCAGAGGGCGAGCCACCCGGTGGGCCGGGGGTGCCGGGCGGGCGAGCGCCGGAAGCGGCGGGCGGCGGCGATTCCCAGGACCGCGACCAGCACCAGGGAGTGGGCGGCGCCCCGACCGTCGCCGGCGGGCAGGGCCCAGATCAGAGCGGTGGAGAGGACCGCCCCCAGGGCGAGCTCCGTCGCCGGCGCGGCAGCCAGGGCGGCGACGGGCAGCAGCACCAGACAGGCCTGGAAGGCGAGGTAGGCGCCCTCGCCGGCGGCGGCGGGGTCGACCTGGTAGGCGACGAACGCCGCCGAGGCGGCGAGCCCCGCCAGCGGCACGAGAAGCTGGGGGAGGGGGGCGCGAGCGGCGTTGGGCATCCGGGGCGATCATACGCGGGGCCGGGTCGAGCGCCGCGACGGGGCCGGGGCGACGGCGGGGGCGTATCATGAGCAGAGGGCCCCGGCGCTCCGGGGTCCGGAGCAACCGATGAGCCGCACCCTCCTGGCCGCCGTCCTGGCCGTCGTCGGCGCCGCGGCCGCGCCGCTCGCCTCGGCCGCGCCGCCGGCACTTCCCGCGTCGCCCTTCGCGGCGAGCCCCGAGATCGAGGTCTTCAGCCGCCGGGCGCGACTCCACGTCGGCGACACCCGCGCGAGGATCGGGGTGCTCGTCGACCTCATCTTCGACGAGAAGTACGGCCTCGGCTTCACCTACCAGCGCTCGCCGACGCTCGACGCGGCCCGGGCCTTCGAGCGCCGCGAGGGCAACTGCCTGACGCTCGTCAACCTCTTCGTGGCGATGGCCCGCAGCGCCGACATCCCGGCGGAGTTCGTGCAGGTGACCGACTACGAGGTCTTCTACCGCGAGGGCGGCGCCATCGTGCGCAGCACCCACGTGGTCGGCGGGGTGCGGCTCGCCACCGGCATGCTGACCGTGGACTTCCTGCCCGACCGGCCCAAGCGCTACCGCGGCCTGAGGCCGATCTCCGACGATCGGGCGACCGCCTACTTCCACAACGCCCTCGCCACCGAGGCGATGCTGGCCGGCGATCTGGACGGCGCGGCGGCGGCCTTCGAGCGGGCGCTCGAGCTCGATCCCGGCTACGCCGAGATCTGGAACAACTACGGCGTCCTGCTCAAGCGCCGGGGGGATCTCGACGGCGCGCTCGACGCCCTGGAGCGGTCGCACGCGCTCGACCGCCGCTTCCTGCCCGCGATGGAGAACCTGGCCTCCTTCCACCGGGCGCTCGGCGAGCCGAGGCGGGCGGAGCGCTTCGAGAAGAAGGCCCTGGAGGAGCGCACCCGCAACCCGTTCTTCCTGGTGCAGCTGGCGCTGCAGGAGATGGCGCGCGGCGAGACCGAGGCGGCGGAGGGGCACCTCAAGCGGGCGCGGAGGATCGATCCCGGCATCCCCGAGATCTACCTCGTGCAGGGGCGGATCCAGCTGGCGCGCGGCGAGCGCGAGAAGGCCGACCGCCTGTTCGAGGAGGCGCGGGCGAAGAGCGCCGCGTTCTCGGAGACGTTCCAGAGCCGGCTGCAGTCCAAGATCGACCGGTTGATCGGCGAGGAGCCGGCGGAACCGCGCGCCCTGGGCGAGGGCGCGGAGAACGGGTAGGATCCCGGCCGCCGCCGCGGGCGCTCCGCGGCCCGGCGGCGCTCGAATCGCTCCCGCCGTGAAGACCGTCTCCTACCTTCCGCTCCTGGCCGCCGCCTGCCTCGCGCTGGCCGGCTCCGGGTGCTCGGGGCCGCCGCCGGATCCCGGCGGGGACGGGCCGGCGGGGGGCGGAGCCGCCGCGCACGGCCTGCCCGACTTCGACAGCCGGAGCTGGGTGCGGATCTACGACCCCGAGCGGGCGTGGAACGGCTACACCCTGCTCTTCTACGGGGCGCGGATCCCGATGCTCGTGGACATGAACGGCCGCGTCGTGCACGCCTGGCCGGAGGTGCGGGTCAAGTCGCGGGTGCGCCTGCTCGAGGACGGCTCGATCCTGGCGATCGCCCTCGGCCGCGCGATCGCCGAGTACGACTGGGAGGGCAACCTGGTGCGCGAGGTGCCGCTGCCGGAGCTGCTGCCGCATCACGACGTGATCCGGCTGGCGAACGGCAACACGATGGTGATCGTCGGGCGCAAGGGGGAGAAGACCGACGACCTGCTGGAGATCGACGGCGCCGGCGAGACCGTCTGGCACTGGCGCGCCGCGGAGCACCTCGCGCACCTGCTCCCGGAGGAGCCCACGGAGCGCCGCGACCTGACCCACATCAACTCGGTCCAGGAGCTGCCGCCCAACCGCCACCACCGCGCCGGCGACCGCCGCTTCGCGCCCGGCAACCTGCTGGTGAGCGCCCGCAACATGAACCTGGCCTTCGTGGTCGATCGGCAGACGGGCGAGGTGGTGTGGACCTGGGGCGAGGGCCTCGACATGCAGCACGAGGCGCTGATGCTGGGCCCCGGACTGCCGGGCCACGGCCGCATCCAGGTCTTCAGCAACGGCTACTGGAATCTCCACGACTACCGGGCGAGCCGCATCCTGGAGGTGGAGCCGGCGCGCGACGAGGTCGTCTGGCAGTACCGCTCCGACGGCTTCTTCTCGCCCACCGGCGGCGTCCAGCAACCGCTCGCCAACGGCAACGTCCTCATCGGCTCGACCCGCGGCGGACGCGTCTTCGAGGTGACGCGCGAGGGGGAGATCGTCTGGCAGTGGGCGGCGCCGTTCGACCCGGTGCGCCCCGGCCGCTACGCCTACGACCACTGCCCGCAGCTCGCCTCGCTGCCGCGGCCGGCGGAGGTGCCCGTGCGGCCCCCGCCGGGCTACCGCCACGTCGACCCGCCGATCTACCGGTTCGCCTCGGGTCGCGAGCTCCGGAAGGTCGACGTGGACCGCAAGCGCCGCTTCTTCCTGGCGGACAACGGCCACTGCCAGCGGCTGCGGCTGCCGGCGGCGCCGACCGTGCAGGTCACCTACGGGCTCGACGGCCGGTGGCTGGGGAGGCGCGAGCGGCGCGGGCAGGCGGTGCGCTTCGCGCTGCTCGTGGCCGCCGAGGGGGGCGAGCGGGTCGAGCTGTTCTCGGACCGGGTGCCGCTCAAGAAGAAGATCGACGAGCGCACCCGCACCCTCGGCCTCGAGCCCTGGGCGACCCGTGCGGTCGAGATGTGCGTCGTCACCGAGGGGGTGGGCCGCGGCGGCGGCGAGGCGGCCGAGCGGGTCGCCTTCTGGGAGAGCCCGCTGATCCGGCCGGGCGACCTCTTCGAAGAGCCGGCCGAGGTCGAGCTCGCCGCCGAGGACCTGACCCCCGAGGAGGCGGAGGCCCGCCGCGAGCACCTGCGCACCCTGGGCTACGTCCAGTAGGGTCCGGACCCGAGCCGGGCGATCGCCGCCGGCGCCGCCGACGCCGCCGACGCCGCCGACGCCGCCAATTATTCCGATCGCTCGGCCGCGATCTTCCAGCCGTCCGGCTCGCGGACCAGACGCAGGGTCTTCTCGACGCGGTCGCTGAAGGTGTCCGACTCGTAGGTCTGGAGGAAGACCACCTCGCCGACGCCGGGCTCGAGCAGCTCGCGGCTCTGAACGTCCACCGTCACCCGGATGCGGCGGGGGCGGGTGATCCGCTGACGCCGCTGCGCCTCCCAGGCGGCGCGGTCGAGGCCGTCGGGGGGAGTGAACTCGTCCGCGTAGGCGGCGAGGTAGGCGTCCACCCGCTGCTCCGACCAGGCGCGGGCCCAGGCGCGGACCGCGTCCACCAGCTCCTGCGGGTCGGCCGGAGCGGGGGTGGGGGCGGCGGCGGCGGGG
>JBFJMD010000194.1:0-5544 GCA_041634115.1 Thermoanaerobaculia bacterium
CGCCGGTAGTCGCGGGCGGCGAGGAACGCCTCGCGGATCGACTGGTTCACGCCCATGCGGGTGTTGGGGTAGCGCTCGGGGATCATCGGGCTGCGGAAGTTCGAGCGCTTGGGGTTCTCGCCGAGCGCGAACTTGATCCCCTGCGGCGCGGCGTCGAAGACGAGGCCCGCGGCGTCGGCGCCCCAGCGCAGCTTGATCACCGCGGTCTGGCCGCCGAGCGCGTTGGCCGAGCCGTGCATCAGGTTGGCCGCGGTGAGCCCGCCGGCGAGCTGCCGGTAGAGCGCCACCGAGGTCGGGTCGACGACGTCGCGGATCCGCACCTCGGCGGTCGTGATGTTGGAGCCCTCGTTGACGCCGCCGTCGATCGCGGAGTGGGAGTGGGCGTCGATCAGCCCCGGGGTCACGTGCTTGCCGGTGGCGTCGATCTCGAGGGCGCCGGAGGGCCCCGCGAGCCCGACGCCGACGGCCGCGATCCTGCCGTCGACGACCAGCAGGTCGGCCCCCTCGAGCACCCCCTGCGGGCCGCTGGTCCAGATCGTCGCGTTGCGGACGAGGAGCGCGGCAGGGCGCTCGGGCGTTTCGTTGCGCCAGGCCGAGGGGTCGCCGGCGGCGACGGCGGCGGCCGGCGCGAGGGCCAGCAGCAGGAGGGCGGCGAGAGTCGGTCGGATGCGATTCATCGCTGCACCTCCGGGGCGGGCTTGGCGGTTCGCCGGCCTTCGAGGGTGAAGCCGCCCTCGGGGGCGACCCCCGAGCCCTTGGCGCCGTCGCCCTCGATCTCGAGCGAGAAGCTGATCGTGCCCGGGATGCCGAGGTCCGTCCCGTCGAAGCTCACCTCGAGGGTCGAGCCGGAGACCTCGGCGCTCGAGACCGGCACCTCGCGGCCCATCGCGCCGATCGCGCCGTCGAGCGCCCCGGCCTTGCCGGAAAGGGTGAGCGTCACCGGGATCTTCTGCCCGTCGCCGGTGGTGACGACGAGCTCCCAGGTGCCCGCCGGCTCGACCTCGGCCGGCTTCGACTCCTTGACCTCGTAGCGGCGGCCGTCGATCCAGACCTCCCGCACCTTGGGCTTCTCGGAAAACAGGTCGCCGTCGACGACCGCCAGGTTGGCCATCTTGCCCGCCTCGACGGTGCCGGCGCGGTCGGAGATCCCCAGCAGCGCCGCCGGCGTCGTGGTCAGCGCGGCGAGGGCGCGGTCGGCGTCGAGCCCGCGCTCGATCGACTTGTGGACGCTCGACAGCAGCTGCTTCGGATCGTCGAGCCCGTAGCTGGTGAAGGCCACCGTGAGCCCACGGTCGAGCAGGCGGGCCGGGTTCTCGGGCGCCAGGTCCCAGTGGCGGAGGTCCTCGAGCCGCACCTTCATGTCGTCCTCGTCGTCGGGCACCTCGGGCAGGTCCGGGTAGTCGAGGGGCAGCAGGATCGGCAGCTTCGCCGGGGCGATCGAGTCGAGCCAGCGGTACTCCTCGCCGCTGCCCAGGAGCCAGGCGTCGAGGCCGAGCTCGGCGGCGAGCCCGGCGGCGCGCATCGCGCCGACCGCGCTCCCGGTCTCGAAGACGACCGGCTGCTTGCCGGCGGCCGCCGGCGCAAGCGCCGCGAGCGCGGCGCTCATCGGCGGCCGCTCCTGGGCCGGCCGGCGCTCGTACGCCGCCCAGGCGTCGGCGTGCCAGCGGGCGTCCGCGAGCGTCTGCCGCACGAGGGCGACGGCGCCCATCAGCGAGGCGGGGTAGCCGGCGCCGAAGGAGTTCCTGCGAAAGGTCACGTTCTGCGCCAGGCCGCGGCGCAGCAGGTTGTCGGCGGCGGGCCCGTCGCCGAGGTTCAAGACCACGCTCGCGCCGCGCAGGATCCCCTCCGCCGGCGCCACCACGGCGGTCGTGAAGCCCGCCTCGCGCAGCTTCTTGGCGGCCGCCGCGCTCGCCGCGTACGGAGTCACGTCGCGGTCCGGGCGGATCATCGCCGCGGTCGCGGCCGAGGCGCTCGGCCGCTCGCCGCCGGACGCATCCCCGTCGCCGTCCTTGTCCGGCGCGTCGCGCACCGTGTAGGGCTCGATCAGCCCGGCGTAGACGGTGAGCCCCTCGCGGTCCCAGACCCGCGCGTCGGCGGGCGGCTCGACCTCGGCGCCGGCGGCCTCGATCACCCCGTCGCGCAGGACGACGGTGCCCTTCTCGATCACCTTGCCCGGCGCGGCGACGATGCGGACCCCGGTCAGCGCGTGCACGCGCGGCAGCTTCTCGGCGCCGGCGGCCGTCGCCCCCGCAACCGCGGCCGTGCCGGTCAGAACGGTCAGGACCGCGGCCGCCGAGGCGACGGCGCCGATGAATCTGGCTCTCGACATGGATGCCTTCCCTCGCTCGAACGTTCGATGCTTCGAATCTGCGGATCTGGAGGCGGAGCGCGGCGGGCCGGCACCGACCCGCCGCGAGCCGATCCTAGCCCGCGCGCCCCGCGTCAGGCAAACTCCCGCCGCCCGAGAAGATCCGGTAGGCGCCCGCGCCGCCGCCGCCCACCCGCCGCGTCAGCAGCAGCAGGACCGGCATCGCCACGCCCCAGACCAGGGCGAGGCCGAGGAGGCTCGGCCAGCGGCGCGGATCGAGCGCCACCCCGCCCAGCCGCTCGCCGCCGAGAAAGGCGAGCGGTCCGCCGAGGAGACCGAGCAGCGCGGCGAGAGCGTAGCGGCCCGCGAGCCAGTCGAGGCAGAAGCGCAAAAGGGTGGCGAAGTTGATCCACAGGACGACGACCCAGATCGGCGGCAGGCCCGCCACCGGCACCGGCGAGCTGTAGTCGAGCAGTCCGGCCCGGATCTGGACCGTCTCCAGGACCGCCCCGACCAGGGCGACGGCGGCGAGCAGCCGCGCCTCGGCCCGCGGCGAGCGCACCAGGGCGAGGTGGACGCCGGCGAGAGCCAGCGCCACGGCGGCGCCCAGCCAGGGTCGGCCCCACGCGGCGCCCAGGACGCAGGCGAACCAGCCCGCCTGCTGCAGGATCACGTTGAGGAGCCGCGTCGCCATGCCGGTCCGGCGAGCCCTCAGCGCGCCGGCTTCTTCGGGAACCACGGCAAGAAGGCGTTCGTGCGCTCCACGTATTCGCGGTACTTCGGTTTCGTCTCGGCGAGCTTGCGCTCGAGCAGCGCGACCCCGGAGACCTTGAGCAGCAGCGCGGTCATGACCAGCGGGCCGACCGCAGTCCAGGCGCTGTCGGGCGACGACAGGGCGAAGAGGTAGAAGCCCCACCAGACCGTCGCGTCGCCGAAGTAGTTGGGGTGGCGGGTATAGCGCCAGAAGCCGCGGTCCATGACCTTGCCCCGGTTCGCCGGATCGGCCTTGAAGCGCGCGAGCTGGTAGTCGCCGCCGGCCTCGAAGGCGAAGCCGACCGCGAAGAGGGCGAGGCCGGCGACGTCGAAGAGGGTCCAGCGCTCCGGCCCCGCCGCGGTCGTCACCCGCCAGATCGGCAGCGCCACGATCCACAGGATCAGTCCCTGGAGCAGGAAGACCGAGAAGAGGCTCTTCCAGGCGAAGCCGGCGCCCTGGCGCTCGCGCATCTCCCGGTACCGGTAGTCCTCCCCCTCGCCCCACTTGCGCCAGAGCAGATAGAGCGACAGCCGCAGCCCCCAGAGCGAGAGCAGACCGACGACGATGACGGCGCGCGCCGTGTCCGCCGGGGTCAGCGCGTAGTAGAACCAGCCCAGGACGACGAAGTTGGCGCCCCAGAAGATGTCGATCAGGCTCACGTCCCGGCGCGCCAGGCCGACGAGCCAGAGCAGGAGCTTGAGCCCCAGCACCAGGGCGAGGCCGAGCGCCGGCAGCGGCAGGGCGGCGCCGGTCACGGGCCGTCACCCGCCGACCGCAGGAGCACCGCCCGCCAGGCCCGCTCGCCCCGCTGCCCGCCGTGCCGGAAGAGCTGGATCAGGACGTAGACCGCGATCGCGATGTTGCCGAGCGCCATGAGCAGCAGGAACCAGAGCGCCCGCCGCGCCCAGCCGGCCTCCTTGTAGGCGATCCAGACGTAGACCGTCAGGAAGCCGAAGTAGGCGTCGGCCAGGGTCGCGCGGAACCAGGGATCGGGCCACAGCGCCGCCGCCGCCTCGAAGACGCCTCGCTCGAGGCTCGCCGAGACGGTGACGTAGAGCATGGCCGCGAGGATCGCGCCGAAAAGGATCTTCAAACCGGTCATCACCACCCGTCCTCCTGGTCGCCGCCGGCGGCGGCGATCGAATGCAAGCCGTTGATCGGTCGATATTTCCGGCGGCGATGGTAGCACGGGCGATCTGCTAGACTCGCCGCCGCCATGCCGGACTCCCCGCGCCCCGATCAGGTCGGCCTCGTCAGCCTCGGTTGCCCCAAGAACCTCGTCGACAGCGAGATCATTCTGGGCGTGCTCGAGCGCCGCGGTCACCGGCTGGTGGGCGATCCGGAGCTGGCGGAGACCGTGATCGTCAACACCTGCGGGTTCATCGAGGAGGCCAAGCAGGAGTCGATCGACGCCATCCTCGACGCCGCCTCCCGCAAGGGCCGCGGGGTGAAGAAGCTGCTCGTCGCCGGCTGCATGGTGAACCGCTACGGCGAGGAGCTGGCGCGCGAGATCCCGGAGATCGACGGCTTCATCGGCCTCGACGACCTGGCCGAGGTGGACCGGGTGGTGCGGCTCGGCGGCGCCCCGCCGCCGCCGGCGCCGTCGCACGCCGTCTTCGACCACACCGCGCCCCGCCGCCTGACCACCCGCGGCTACGGCTATCTCAAGGTCGCCGAGGGCTGCAACAACCCCTGCACCTTCTGCGCGATCCCGATCTGGCGCGGGCGCTTCCGCAGCCGCTCGATCGACAGCCTGGTGGCCGAGGCGCGGGCGCTCGAGGAGGCCGGGGCGCTCGAGATCTGCCTCGTCGCCCAGGACACCACCCGCTACGGCGAGGACCTGGGCCTCGGGCGGCACGGGCTCGCGCGGCTCGTGGAGGCCCTGCTGGCGGCGACCGGGGTGCCCTGGATCCGCTTTCTCTACGCCTACCCGACGACCCTCGACGAGGAGCTGCTCGCGCTCATGGGCTCCGAGCGGCGCTTCGTCTCGTACCTCGACATGCCGCTCCAGCACAGCCACCCGGAGATCCTGCGGGCGATGCGCCGGGGCGGCACGGCGCGACGCTACCTGGCGCTGCTCGAGCGCGCCCGCGAGCTGGCCCCGGACGTCTTCCTGCGCTCGACCTTCATCGTCGGCTTTCCGGGCGAGACCCGCGAGCACTTCGACCACCTGCTCGACTTCGTGCGCGAGGCGCGTCTCGACCACCTGGGGGCCTTCGCCTACAGCCCCGAGCCCGGGACGCCGTCGGCGGAGCTCGGGCGACGGGTGCCGCGCTCGACCGCCCGCCGCCGCCACGAGGAGCTGCTGGAGGCGCAGCGGCCGATCGCCCTCGCGCGCCGCCGGCGGCTCGTCGGGCGGCGGCTCCAGGTCCTGGTCGAGGGGGCGTGCTCCGAGACCGAGCACCTGCTCGAGGGCCGTCACCACGGGATGGCGCCGGAGATCGACGGCCGGCTGCTGATCAACGACGGCTCGGCGAGCACA
>JBFJMD010000195.1:0-5530 GCA_041634115.1 Thermoanaerobaculia bacterium
GCGGCCGGCCGACGAGCGGGCGGCGGAGCGCGCGGCGATGATGGCGGCGATCCGCGCCGACGTCGAGTGGACGCGGCGCGAGACCGGCCGCGAGCGTCTCGACGCGCGCGTCCTCGAGATCCTCGGGCGGCTGCCGCGGCACGAGTTCGTGCCGAGCGAGTACCGCGACTACGCCTACCAGAACCGGCCGCTGCCGATCGGGCACGGACAGACGATCTCCCAGCCCTACATCGTGGCGCTGATGAGCGACCTGCTGGAGGTCGGGCCCGACTCGAAGGTGCTGGAGATCGGCACCGGCTCGGCCTACCAGGCGGCGGTGCTGGCCGAGCTGGTGGCCGAGGTCTACACGATCGAGATCATCCCCGAGCTGGGGAACCCGGCCCGCGAGCGGCTGGCGCGGCTCGGCTTCGACAACGTCCACGTGCGGGTCGGCGACGGCTACCACGGATGGGAAGAGCAGGCGCCCTTCGACGGCATCATGGTCACCGCGGCGGCGAGCCACGTGCCGCCGCCGCTGGTGCGGCAGCTCCGCCCCGGGGCGCGCATGGTGATCCCGGTGGGCGGCGCCTTCACCACCCAGCACCTGCTGCTGGTGACGAAGACCGCCGACGGCGAGGTGCGGACCCGGCAGGTGCTGCCGGTGGCCTTCGTGCCGCTCACCGGCCGCCACTGAGCGCGAGGGCGGCGAGATGACCCGAGCGGTCGATCTGTCGGCGCTCGAGATCGGCGGCGACGTCGCGCGCGCGGGGACGCCGCCGGCGCGCTTCGAGCTCACGAGAGCGCGGGCGAATCCGCCGAGCGACGACCGCTGAGCGCCGATGGCGCTGCGGCTGGCCATCTTCCTGCTCTCGGCGGCCGCGCTCGCCTACGAGATCCTGCTGACGCGGCTGTTCGCGATCGTCCAGTGGCACCACTTCGCGACGCTGGTCATCAGCCTGGCGCTGCTCGGCTACGGGGCCAGCGGCACCTTCCTGAGCCTCGCCCGGAAGTTTCTGCTGCGGCGGTTCGGGAGCGCGTTCCTGGGCGGCGTCCTCGGCTTCGCCGTCCTCGCCCCCGGCTGCTTCCTGGTCGCCCAGCGGCTGCCCTTCAATCCGCTCGAGATCGTCTGGACGGCGCGCCAGCTCGGCCAGCTCGCGCTGCTCCAGGCGCTGCTGGCGCTACCGTTCTTCTGCGCCGCGACCGCGCTCGGGCTCGCCTTCGTCCGCTTCCGGGGCGAGATCGCCGAGATCTACCGGGCCGACCTGCTGGGCGCCGGCAGCGGCTGCGTCCTCGTCGTCGCGGCGCTCACGATCCTGCCGCCCGGAGATTGCCTGCTGGTGGTGAGCGCGGCGGCGCTGCTGGCGGCGGCGGCGGCCTCACTGGACCGGAGGCTCCGGGCCCCCCGCTGGGCCGGAGCGCTGCTGGGGCTCGCCGGAGCGGCGATCGTCGCCTGGCCGCTGGCGGCGCTCGGGGGCGGGCCGCAGCTGCGGCCGTCGGAGTACAAGGGTCTCGAGCGGGCGCTGCGGGTCCCGGGGGCGCGGGTGGTCCTCGAGCGCTCGAGCCCGCTGGGGCTGATCTCGGTCGTCGAGTCGCCGCGCGTCCCCTTCCGGCACGCGCCCGGCCTGAGCGTCGCCTTCGCCGGCGAGCTGTCCGAGCAGCTCGCGGTCTTCAGCGACGGCGACGGGATGGCGGCGATCGATCGCGCCACCGCCGGTCCCGGCGGGGGGGAGTACCTGGACTATCTGCCGACGGCGCTGCCCTACGAGGTCCTCTCGCGGCCGCGGGTGGCGCTGGTCGGCGCGGGCGGCGGCGGCGAGGTGCTCGGCGCGTTGCGCCACGGCGCCGCCGGCGTGGAGGTGGTCGAGCGGGACCCGGGCCGGCTGGCGCTCGTGCTCGAGGACTTCCGGGAGTTTGCCGGCGATCTCTACCGCCGGCCGGGCGTTCGCCTGCGCGCCGCCGACCCCCGCGGCTTCTTCGCCGGCACGGGCGAGCGCTTCGACCTGATCCAGGTCGCCTACGTGGACTCCTCCCCCGGCGGCGCCGCCGGCGTCTACGCCCTGAAGGAGAGCTATCTCTACACGGTCGAGTCCTTCCGGACCCTCTACGGACGGCTGGCCGAGGGCGGGCTCCTGGCGGTCACCCGCTGGATCGAGCTGCCGCCGCGCGACGGTCTCAAGCTCTTCGCCACCGCGGTGGCGGCGCTCGAGGCCGAGGGGGTGGCGCGGCCGGAAGAGTCGCTCGTCCTGGTGCGGAGCTGGGACTCGCTGATTTTGCTGGTCAAGCGCGGCACCTTCAGCGGCGGCGAGATCGCCGCCATGCGGCGGTTCTGCGAGGCGCGGTACTTCGACTTCGGCTACTACCCGGGGATGGCGGCCGAGGAGGCCAACCGGTTCAACGTCCTGGACGGGCCGCTCTACTTCGACGCCGCGACCCGGCTCCTCGGCGGCGGCCGGGACGAGCTCTTCGAGAGCTACAAGTTCGACCTCGCCCCGGCCACCGACGACCGGCCCTACTTCTTCCACTTCTTCAAGTGGCGTTCGCTGCCGGAGCTCTTCCGGCTGCGCGGGCAGGGCAGCCCGGCGCTGGTCGAGTGGGGCTACGTGCTGCTGGTCGCGGCCCTGGCCGGAGCGGCGCTGGCCGGCTTCGTGCTCATCCTGGTGCCGCTGGCGCTGCGGGAGCGGGCGGCGGGGCGGCGGGCGGGGCGCGCGGCGCCCCGCGCCGGCGCGGCCGCGATGGGGGCCTACTTCCTCTGCCTCGGGCTGGCGTTCCTGTCGATCGAGATCGCGTTCCTGCAGCGTTTCGTGCTCTTCCTGTCGCACCCGGTCTACGCCGTGGCGCTGGTCCTCGCCGGCTTCCTGGTCTTCGCCGGGCTGGGCAGCGGCCTCTCGACGCGCTGGCGGGCCGCGTGGCGGCGGCGGTCGGGGGAGCGGGGCGGCCTCCGCATCTCGCCGATCGACGCCGCGGCGCTCGGCGTGGCGGCCCTCGGCCTCCTCTACCTGGTGGCGCTGCCGCCGCTCCTGGAGCGCGGGATGGGCTGGGGCCTCGCCGCCAAGGGCGCCGCCGCCCTCGCCCTGATCGCGCCGCTCGCCTTTCTCATGGGGATGCCGTTTCCGCTCGGCCTCGAGCGGGTGGCGGCGGTGCGCGAGGAGTGGATCCCCTGGGCCTGGGGGCTCAACGGCTGGGCCTCGGTGCTGGCGGCGCTCGCCGCCAACCTCCTGGCGATCCACCTCGGCTTCTCGGCGGTGATCGCCGTCGCCTCGGCGCTCTATCTCGGAGCGGCGGCGGCGATGCGCGGCGTCCGCGGGCCGCCCTGAGGGCCGCGCCGGAGCGGCGCCGCGACGCGCGCCTCAGCCGGTGAAGTAGAGCCAGACCAGCGCCACGCAGCCGATCACCAGGATCGACAGCCACACGTCCCGGCGCCGCCACGCGGGCTTCGAAGGAGCCAGGTCGGGCGTCTCCTCGGTGGTCTCGGAAGCGGTCGCGAAGGTCAGCCCGGCGAGCTGGCGGCCCGCCGGCGCCGGCGTCAGCAGGCTGACCACAACCAGGATCGCGGTGCAGATGGCGAACAGCAGCACCGCGAAGTGCAGGAAGTTGATCTCCGCGTAGGCGAGCAGCCAGCCGTCGAGCGCCTCCTTGCCCAGCTCCGCCGCCAGGCGGCCCATGCCGAGGACGAAGCCGGCGACCAGCGACGCGATGGCGCCGCGGGCGTTGACCCGCTTCCAGGCGATGCCGACCAGGAAGACCGCGGCGATCGGCGGTGAGATGTAGGCCTGGACGCTTTGCAGGTAGACGTAGAGCTGGCCCGAGATGTACTTCATGAGCGGGATCCAGAGCAGTCCCAGGCCGACGAGGACGACGGTGGCGATCTGGCCCACGTGCACCAATTGGCGCTCGGAGGCGCGCGGGTGGAGCTTGCGATAGATGTCCCAGGTGATCAGGGTCGAGCAGGAGTTGAAGACCGAGGACAGCGAGCTCATGAGCGCCGCCAGCAGGCCGGCCACCACCAGACCGCGCACTCCCACCGGCAACAGCACTCCGATCAGGGTGGGCAGGGCCTGGTCGGGCTGCTCGAGCTCGAACCTCCCCTGCTGCGCCAGGGCGAAGGCGATGACGCCGGGGACGACGAAGATGAAAAGCGGCAACACCTTGAGCAGCCCGCCGAAGATCGTGCCGCGGCGCGCCTGGTCCTCGCTCTGGGCCGACAGCACCCGCTGGACGATGAACTGGTCGGTGCACCAGTACCAGACGCCCAGGATCGGCGCGCCGAAGAGGACGCCGGTCCAGGGGAAGTCGGGGTGGTCGGACGGCAGCCACATGTCGAAGTAGCTGGGGTCGACCGCGGCCCGCAGCGCCCCCCAGCCGCCCAGCTCGGACAGCCCCAGGACGGTCACCAGCACCGCCCCGCCGACCAGCACGAACATCTGCACCATGTCCGTGTAGAGCACCGCCCGCAGCCCGCCGAAGACGGTGTAGATGCCGGTCGCCACCACCACGATCAGCGCCCCGGTCCAGAAGTTGATGCCCATGAGCGCTTCGAAGACGATGCCCCCCGCCGCGATGGTGACCGAGATCTTGGTCAGCACGTAGCCGACGATCGAGATGACGGCCAGGTACCAGCGGGCGCCGGCGGAGTAGCGGCGCTCCAGGAACTCCGGCATCGTAAAGACGCCGCTCTTCAGGTAGAACGGCACGAAGACCCAGCCCAGAAGGAGCAGGATGAGCGACGCCAGGATCTCGAACTGGCCCACGGCGACGCCGCCGGCGGCCCCCGAGCCGGCCAGGCCGACGAGGTGCTCGGAGCCGATGTTGGAGGCGAAGAGCGAGGCGCCGATGATGAACCAGCCGACGTTGCGCCCGGCCAGGAAATAACCGGCCGAGGTGGCCCGCGTCGCCTCGCGCCGGGTCGCCCAGAAGGCGACGCCGAAGACCACCGCGAAGTAGAGGACGATCAGCAGCCAGTCGAGAGATCCCAGAAGGCCCATCGGCTCCCCTCCGCCTCAGCCGCCCTGATCGGGTGCGGGCGCGGTCTCGCGATCGATGCCGTCGTCCTCGGAGAGCTCCGCCAGCTGCACGGAATCCTCGCAGCTGAGTCCGTGACCGTAGGCGAAGAGCGGGGCGTAGTCCGGATCGTTCCGGTTGAGCGGCGCTCCGTCGGCCAGGCGCGGCCAGGAGAAGGACAGACGGCCCTGGAAATCGTGCCGCACCGAGCCGTCGGCGGCTCGCAAGAGCACGTCCGCGACGCCGGCGCCCTCGCTGCCCGGCAGCCAGGCGGCGACGAATGCGTCCGAGGCGTTGATCTCGGGATTGACCCAGAGCGGCCGGCCCGAGAGGAAGACGGAGACCACCGGAATTCCTTCGCCTCGCAGCCGCCTCAGGAGCTCGAGATCTTCGGCCGGCTCGTAGTCGAGCGTCTGCCGATCGCCTTCGAACTCCGCGTACGGATCCTCGCCGTAGACGACGATGGCGACGTCCGGCTTCTCCTCCCAGCGGCCGTCGACGCTCAGGACCGCGGTTCCGCCGCCGGCCGCGACGGCGTCGCGAATGCCTTCCC
>JBFJMD010000196.1:0-5525 GCA_041634115.1 Thermoanaerobaculia bacterium
GCGATCTGCGGCCGCCTCCTCGAGCGCTACCGGCAGCCGGTGCTGGTCGAACGGTACCTCCCCGGCCGCGAGCTCACGGTCGGGCTGCTCGGCACCGGGCGCGAGGCGCGAGTGCTCGCCGTGATGGAGGTGCTCATCGGCCCCGGCGCCGAGCCCGGCGGCTACACCTACCGCAACAAGACGGTCTGGGAGGGCATCGTCTCGCAGCGGCTGGTCGAAGAGGAGGATCTGGCGCGCGAGGCGGGGGCGATCGCCCTGGCCGCCTGGCGCGTGCTCGGGGGGCGCGACGCCGGCCGGGTCGACCTCAAGCTCGACGCGGGCGGGCGGGTGCAGTTCCTGGAGGCGAACCCGCTCGCCGGCCTGGCGCCGGGCGCTTCCGACCTGACGCTCATGTGCGGTCTCCTCGGCGTCGGCTACGAGGATCTGATCCAGAGCATCGTCGAGTCGGCGGCGTCCCGCGTGGTCGCCCTGCTGCCGGCCGCGGTCGAGACCGCACGGTGACGCCCAGCGCTTCGTCGCCGAAGCGGGCCGTCGTTCTCTTCGGAGCGCTGGCGCCCGACGCCGCCGCGGACGAGCTCGACGTGCTGAACGAGGTGGCGACGGTCTCGGAGGCGCTCTCCGCCCTCGGCTGGCGGCCGGAGAGCGTGGCGCTGTCGCTCGACGTCGAGATGGCGCGGCAGGCGCTGGCGGCGGCGCGGCCGGCCTTCGTCTTCAATCTGGTGGAGAGCGTCGCCGGACGCGGCCGCTGGGCGCCGCTCGCTCCGTCGCTCCTGGAGGAGCTCTCGATCCCGTTTACCGGCACGCCGTACGAGGGGATGATCTACTCCTCGGGCAAGCTGCTCGCGAAGCGTCTTCTGCTGGCAGACGGCATCGCCGCGCCGCCGGCCTGGGGAACGAAGGGGGACGGGCCGCCGCCCTCCTGGCCGGGCCGGTGGATCGTCAAGTCGTGCTGGGAGCACGCCTCGGTGGGGATCGACGACGGCTCCGTGGTGTCGGCGGAGAGGGTGAGCGCCGAGGTCGCGCGCCGGTCGGAAGGCGGCGGCGCTTGGTTCGCCGAGGGCTTCGTCGAGGGCCGCGAGCTCAACATCTCGCTCGTCGCCGGGCCGCGGGGAATCGAGGTCCTGCCGCCGGCGGAGATCCGCTTCGAGGACTACCCGCCGGACAAGCCCCGGATCGTCGGCTACGCGGCCAAGTGGGATCCCGTCTCCTTCGAATACCGGCATGCCCGCCGCTCGTTCGACTTTCCGCCCGCCGACCGGGAGCTGCTCGAAGCGGCCGCCGACGTCTCTCGGCGGACCTGGTCGAGCCTCGGCCTCCGCGGCTACGCGCGGGTCGACCTGCGGGTCGATCGCTGCGGGACCCCCTGGGTGATCGACGTCAACGCCAACCCCTGTCTGACCCCGGGCTCGGGCTTCGTCGCCACCGCCGAGCGGGCGGGTCTCGACTACGCCGACTTGATCGCTCGCATCGTCGACTGCGCGATCGAGGAGCGAGCGCTCGACTTCGCGGAGCCTCGGCTCGAGAGCAGACGCCGCGCCGCACAGAGAACGCCATGGGATTCGTGATTCGCAAGATCTACGACGCGACGACGCGCGGCAACCGGGAGGCCCTCGAGCGGGTGATCGAGATCGCTCACCAGCAGATCGAAGAGCCGCACGAGGAGGGGATCCAGAAGATCCTCGGCCAGCTCCAGGATCCGATGCGGTACGGCTACCGGGCGATTCTCTTCGTGGCCCAGCGCGGCACCGGATCGTTCGAGGGCTTCGCGCTGCTGCTCCACTTTCCGGACCTCGAGTTCTGCTTTCTCGAGTACATCTCGGCGGCGCCCGGGGGCACCGGCCGGGGGGTCGGCAGCGCGCTCTACGAGCGGGTTCGGGAGGAGGCGGAAGAGCTCGGGGCCGAGGGGGTCTTCTTCGAGTGTCTCTCGGACGACGCCGCGGTGGTCGAGGATCCCGCGGAGCTCGCCCAGAACCGCGCGCGCCTCCGCTTCTACGAGCGCTTCGGGGCGCGACCGATCGCCGGGACTCTCTACGAGAAGGCGAACGAGTCCTCGGACCCCTTTCTCGTCTTCGACGGGCTGGGTCACGAGACGCCGCTGACCAGGAAGCGCGGTCGCGCGATCGTGCGCGCGATTCTCGAGCGCAAGTACGGATTCATGTGCACGCCGGCGGAGATCGACGCCTACGTCGCCTCGTTCCGCGACGACCCCGTGCGCCTGCGCCCGCCGCGCTACCGGCGGCGCCGGAGCGCCGAGAAGGGCGTCCTCGCGCCCCGCCGGCGCCGCATCGCGCTGGTCGTCAACGAGAAGCACGACATCCATCACGTGCGCGAGCGCGGCTACGTCGAGGCGCCGGTGCGGATCCGGGCCATCCTCAAGGCGATCGAGGCGACCGGGCTGTTCGAGCGGATCGCCGACCGCGAGTTCGGCGAGCGACCGATCGCCGCGGTCCACGACCCCGAGTACGCCAGGTACCTGAAGCGGGCCTGCGCCCGGGTACCCGCGGGGAAGTCGGTCTATCCCTATGTCTTCCCGATCCGCAACGCCTCCCGCCCGCCGCGAGACCTGCCGCTCCGGGCCGGCTACTACTGCATCGACACCTTCACCCCCTTGAACGCGAACGCCTATCTCGCGGCGCGGGGCGCGGTCGATTGCGCCTTGACGGCGGCGGAATGCGTCCTCGAGGGGCACCGCTTCGCGTACGCGCTGGTGCGGCCGCCGGGGCATCACGCCGAGCGCGGCAACTTCGGCGGCTTCTGCTACTTCAACTCGGCGGCCGTGGCGGCCGAGCGGCTGAGCCGGCTCGGCCGGGTCGCGGTGCTCGACGTCGACTTCCACCACGGCAACGGCACCCAGGACATCTTCTGGCGCCGGGCCGACGTGCTGACGATCTCGATCCACGGCGACCCCGCCAACACCTATCCGTACTTCGCGGGATTTGCCGACGAGGTGGGCGAGGACGACGGTCGGGGCTTCAACTGGAACCTGCCGCTGCGCGACGGGATCGGCGGCGAGCGCTACCGGCGGGCCCTGAGAGAGGCACTGGAGCGGGTGCGGGAGTTCGCGCCGGCCTACCTGGTCGTCGCGCTCGGCCTCGATCCCGCGAAAGGGGATCCGACCGGGAGCTGGCTCCTGGGTGCGGCCGACTTCCGCAAGAACGGCGAGCTCATCGCCGCCCTCGATCTGCCGACCCTGGTGGTGCAGGAGGGCGGGTACCGGACGAGATCCCTGGGAGCCCACGCCCGGGCCTTTTTCACCGGCCTGTGGGCGGGCAGCCACAAGGCCCCCAGGGGCGGGCGCCAGGCGGGCTCGATATAGTCCGTTGCCGTCGCAGACGCCAACCGACCGGGGGACCGCCATGAACCGACGCCTCGTCTTTCTCGCCGCCCTGCTCCTCGCGCCGGCGCTCGCCGCCGCCGGCACCCTGAGCGAAGACATCGCCCGGGACTACGAGGAGCATCTCTGGCCGCTGTTCGACCACTTCCATCGCAATCCGGAGCTGTCGCTGATCGAGCACGAGACCGCGGCGCGGATGGCGGAGGAGCTGCGCGGCGCCGGCTTCGAAGTCACCGAGGGGGTCGGCGGTACCGGTGTGGTCGCCCTGCTCGAGAACGGCGACGGCCCCCTCGTCATGATGCGCGCCGACATGGACGGCCTGCCGGTGGAGGAGAAGTCGGGGCTCGCCAACGCCTCGCGCAAGCAGCAGACCGATCCGATCACCGGCGCCACCGTCTACACGATGCACGCCTGCGGGCACGACGTCCACATCACCAGCCTGGTCGGCGCCGCGCGGCAGATGGCGAAGCGCAGGGACCGATGGAGCGGCACGCTGATGCTGCTGGTCCAGCCCGCCGAGGAGCGGGTCCTCGGCGCCCGGGCGATGAAGGAGGACCGACTCTGGGAGCGCTTCGGCCGGCCCGACTACGCGCTCGCCTTCCACGTCAGCGCCCAGGACGTGGCCGGGACGATCAACGTGAGCGAAGGCAGCCCGTTCGCCGGCGCCGACACGGTCGACATCATCATTCACGGCGTCGGCGCGCACGGCGCCCACCCGCACGCCGGAAGGGACCCGATCGTCCTCGGCAGTCAGATCGTGCTGGCGCTGCAGACGCTGGTGGCGCGGGAGCTGCCGCCGCGGTGGCCCGGCGTCGTGACGGTGGGCTCGTTTCACGCCGGGACGAAGCACAACATCATCTCGGACCGGGCGCATCTCCAGCTCACGGTGCGCAACACCAGCGCCGAGACCCGGGAGATCCTTCTCGCCGGCATCCGCCGGATCGCCGAGAACATGGGGCGCGTCGCCGGGCTTCCCGAGGACAAGCTGCCGGAGGTCGTGGTCTCGGAAGAGAGCGTGCCGCCCACGGCCAACGACGCCGAGCTCGCGCGCCGATTGAAAAGGGCATGGGTCGGCGCGATGGGCGAGGAGGCGGTCGTCTACAACCCGTCCAAGGGCATGGGCGCGGAGGACTTCCCGTTCTTCACCTCCGATCCCGAGATCGCGTCGGTCTACTGGCAGATCGGCGGCACGCCCCGGGAGGACTTCGACCGGGAGGCCTCCGGCGGCCCGCCGGTGCCGAGCCACCATTCGCCGCTCTTCAAGATCGCGCCCGAGCCCTCGGTGCGCGCGGGCGTCGAATCGACGGTCGTCGCGCTGCTGGAGCTGATGGGGCGAGAGTAGGGGCCCGGGGGGCGGCCGCTATTCGGACGGCCGGGAGAGCGAGAAGAAGGTCCGGATCCGGCGCAGGAGGGTCTTCGAATCGGCGGTCCGGGTCGCCGCGGCGACCCGGTCGCGCTCGTCCTCGAGGGTCGCCGCGGTGTCCTGCTGGCGGCGCGCCAGCGCCTCGCTCAGGAGCTCGGCGATGCGCGGGTCCTCCTCGAGGGTCGCGGCGATGGCGTCCTTGCCGAGCTCGAGCACCCCGCAGTGCTCGCGGGCGACGACGGTGGCGCTGCGCGGCTCGCCGGTCAGGAGCGACATCTCGCCGAAAAAGGCGCCCTCTTCCAGGACCGCGAGCTCGACCTGCTTGCCTTCGAGCTCGGGGTCTTTCTTGAGCACCCGCACCGTGCCCCGTTCGAGGACGAAGAGCGAGCGGCCGGCGGCGCTCTCCTCCACCAGGGTCTCGCCGGCGTCGAACAGCCGCCGCACCGAGGCCGCCGCCAGCCGGCGGACGATCTCGGGGTCGAGGCCGCGGAAGATGTCGACCGCGGTGAAGAGCTCGGTCGCCTTGGCGAGCGCCTTCGCCCCCCGGTGCTTCTCCATGTCGGGCGCCTCGTGCAGGTGGACGGTGCGGATGGGAAAGGGGATGTCGATCCCGTGCCGCTTGAGCTGGTACCAGATGCGGGAGTTGACGCCGTCGCGAAAGCGGGCGAGGTTGCCGACGCGCTTGGTCCAGACGCGCAGGAAGTAGGTGATGGCGTGGTCGTCGAAGCTTTCGACGAAGACCCGGGTCGGCGGCCGGTCCACGACCCCGGGCGCCGACTGCGCGGCCCGCCGCAGGACCTCCTTGACCTCGGCGGGGGGCGCGCCGTA
>JBFJMD010000197.1:0-5471 GCA_041634115.1 Thermoanaerobaculia bacterium
CTCTACGACACGCGCAAGCGCGAGCTGCTCAAGAACCTGACCAAGGGCTACGACAAGGAGTTCCAGTACTTCGTCGCCCAGGAGCTCACCCTGGGGCGCAAGATGGGGCGCGACCTGGCCTTCTCGCCCGACGGCAACACGGTGGCGTTCTTCGCCCGCCGCGAGGGCGGCCGCAGCCTGGTGCTGCTCGACGTGCTGAAGGGCAAGATCCGGCGCATCTACGACATGTCCGTCGAGCAGCAGCTGGCGCCGGCGTGGAGCCCCGACGGGAGGCGGGTCGCCTTCGCCGGCCACAGCGGCGGCCAGTTCGACATCTTCGAGCTCGACGTCGAGAGCGGCGGGGTGTCGAAGATCACCGACGACGAGATCTTCGACGGCGCCCCGGTCTACTCGCCGGACGGCCGCTCGATCGTGCTGAGCTCGGTGGTCGGCGGCTTCACGAAGCTGTTCCGGCTCGACTTCGCCGATCCCGGCAAGCGCTACCCGCTGACCCAAGGCGAGTCGAACGACATCGACGCCGTCTTCTCGCCGGACGGCGAGCGCATCTACTTCACCTCCGACCGCTCGGGAGCCAACAACATCTACGGCCTCGACCTGGTCTCGGGCGCGCTCACCCAGCACACCAACTCGGTCACCGGCTGCTTCATGCCGACGGTGCTCTCGACCCCCGAGGGCGAGGAGCGTCTGGTCTACACCGGATTCTGGAAGGGGCGCTTCGACCTCTACCTGCTCGACGTCGGCGAGCCGATCACCGAGCCGACCCTGCTGGCCGACGACGCCGCCCCCTCGGGCGAGGCGCTCGCCCCCGGCGAGCTGCCGCGCTTCGAGCCCTCGATCGAGGTCGCGATCGACGAGGAGAACGTCGAGAAGTGCTGCGGGCTCAAGTTCTTCCTGGAGGACGTCGGGGGCACGATCGGCGTCTCGGACGACCAGACCTTCATCGCCGCCTCGGTCCTGAGCTTCAGCGACTTCCTGGGCGACCGCCGGATCATCGCCTCGTTCCAGTCGGTCGAGAGCTTCCAGAACTTCGACGTCATCTACGCCGACCTGTCCAACCGGCTGCAGTGGCAGGTCCACGTCTTCGACGACCGCGACTTCTTCGTGGCGCGCGACCGGCGCACCGGCCTGGCGCGGAGGCTGCGGGCGGCGGTCACCCAGACCGGCGCGGTCGCTTCGCTCTTCTACCCGCTCAACGTCTCGCACCGGGTCGAGTTCGGCGCCGGCTACATCTTCCGCGAGCTGGACTTCTTCTCGTTCGCCGACATCCCGATCGACGACCTCAGCGACGAAGAGCTGCGCGAGATCCTGAGCCTCTTCGTCGGTCCGGTGCCGCCCGGTTTCCCGCCGGAGCTCATCCGCGAGATCGTGCTGCTGTCGTTCGGCCCGCTGGTGCCGGTGCCGATCATCACGCCGCGCAGGGACGACTACCCGATCCTGCAGGCGGCGCTGGTGGGCGACACCACGGTCGGGTCCCCGGGGCTCGGGGCGCTCTCCGGCCGGCGCTGGCGGATCGCGGCCAACTGGGCGCCGGACCTCGACGACAGCGGCACCCTGACTTCCAACGTCTCGCTCGACTTCCGGCAGTACGTGCCGCTCACCCGGCGCTCCAACCTCGCGTTCCGGCTGTTCGGGGCGGCGAGCGACGGCAACTTCCCGCTGCCGCTCTACTTCGGCGGCCTCGACACCGTGCGCGGCTTCGACTTCCGCTCGCTGGTCGGCGACCGGGCGTTCTACAGCAACCTCGAGCTGCGCTTCCCGCTGATCGACATGCTGGCGACGCCCATCTTCCGGTTCCAGGGCATCCGCGGCGTGATCTTCCTCGACGTCGGCGGCGCCTGGTTCGACGATTTCCAGAGCTTCGACTTCTACGACGAGGACACCGACCGGCTGCAGGACGGGGTGGCATCGTACGGCTACGGGCTCACGATCCGCCTCTTCGGGCTCGACCTGAACCTCGACTTCGCCAAGCGCTGGGACTTCGACAGCTCCTCGAGTGGCTTCGAGTCCTCGATCTGGATCGGGCGCCGGTTCTGAGACCGCGGCGCCGCCGCCGCGGGGCCGCCCCGGCCGCCCTGGTCGCCCCGGTCGCCCCGGCCGCCGGCCGACCGCTCCGGCCGAGCGGCTAGATCCGCGGCGGCGCGCCGCCCCGCTTGAGCGCGTCTCCGGTGGCCGAGTAGACTCGCACGGACGATGAGGATCGAGGTCATCGGTGCCTACGGCGGCGAGAGCGAGCGCTGCCGGATGACCTGCCTCGTGGTGGAGGGCGCGATCGCCCTCGACGCCGGCTCGCTGTCGCGCTCGCTGACGATCGAGCGGCAGCGGCGGATCGGCACGATCCTGCTCACCCATTCCCACCTCGACCACACCAACTCGCTGCCCTTCTTCATCGAGAACGTCTACGACAAGAGCCGCTCGGCGGTCGAGATCCACGCCTCGCCGGAGACCATCTACGCGGTCCGCAAGCACCTGTTCAACAACGCCGCCTGGCCGGACTTCAGCCGCATCCCCAACAACCTGCTGCCCGCGATCCGCTTCCGCGAGCTGGCCCCCGAGGTGCCGCTGGTCCTGGAGGGGGTGCGCTTCACCCCGATCGCGGTCGACCACCTGGTGCCCACCTTCGGCTTCCTGCTGGAGAAGGACGACGCGGCGGTGCTCTGGTCGAGCGACACCGGCCCCACTACCCGGCTCTGGGAGATCGCCAACCAGACCCCGGCCCTGAAGGCGGTCTGCATCGACACCAGCTTCGACAACTCGATGCAGGAGGTGGCCGACATCTCCCTCCACCTCACCCCGCGCACCCTGGCGCTGGAGCTGGAGAAGCTCGAGCGCGACGTGCCGGTCCTGCTGCACCATTTGAAGCCCCCCTGCGAAGAGCGCATCCACGCCGAGGTCGCGGCCCTCGGCGACCCGCGGATCGGCTTCCTGGAGCAGGGCCGGACCTACGATTTTCAGGGCTGAAGCGCGCCGGCCGTGTGATAGCTTTCCGGCGTGCAGCTCCCCCTCGCCTTCCGCTCCCCGACCCTCCGCTTCACGGTCCTCGGGTCGGGCAGCGCGGGCAATGCGGTGGTGATCGAGTCGGAGGGCCGGCGGCTCCTGGTCGACGCGGGCTTCTCCTGCCGCGAGATCGAGCGCCGGCTGGAGCGGGTGGGGGCCGGGCGCGACGGCTTCGAGGGGCTGCTCCTGACCCACGAGCACGGCGACCACGTGCGCGGCGCGGCCCGCTTCGCCCGCCGCCACCGGGTGCCCGTCTACGCGACGGCCGGCACCCTCGAGGGGCTCGAGCTGGGCGAAGAGGTCGCCACGGCGGTGCTGCGCTCCGGCGAGCCGCGGCAGGTCGGCGGCTTCGTGGTCGAGCCCTTCGGGGTGCCGCACGACGCCCGCGAGCCGGTCGGCTTCGTCGTCGAGGACGCCGCCGGCGGCCGGCTGGGGCTGGTGGCGGACCTGGGCACGAGGAGCTGTCTCGCCTGGGCCCGGCTGCGCGACCTCGACGCGCTCATCCTGGAGACCAACCACGACCTGCAGATGCTCCGCGACGGCCCCTACCCGTGGCCGCTCAAGGAGCGGATCGCCTCGCGCCACGGGCACCTGTCGAACCGGGAGGCGGCCGAGGGCGTGGTCGAGCTGTTGAGCGATCGCCTGCGGTGGGTGGTGCTGTACCACCTGTCGCGCACGAATAACCTTCCCGCCCTCGCCGCCGACGAGATCGGCGAGACGCTCGTCCGCGAGGGGGCGAGCGCCGAGGTCCGCGTCACCGCGCAGGACGAGCCCACGGAATGGCTCGACCTGGGCGTGGCCGAGCGGCGGCTGGCGGCGGCCGAGTAGGGACGCGCGCCCGGCGGGGTCGCTGCGGACGCTCGCGGGGGAGATCGAACATGCGGGCCAGGGTCACGGTCTATCCGCGGCGCGAGATCCTCGATCCGCAGGGCAAGGCGATCGGCGAGGCTCTGCGGCGGGTCGGCTTCGACGAGGTGGTGGCGGTGCGGGCGGGCAAGAGCTTCGAGATCGAGCTGACGGTCGACGACGCCGGCGAGGCCGAGGCCAGGCTCCGCAGGATGTGCGAGAAGCTGCTCGCCAACACCGTGGTCGAGGACTTCGAGGTCGAGCTCGAAAGGGGCGAGAGCGCATGAAGTGCGGCGTCGTGGTCTTCCCCGGCAGCAACTGCGACCACGACGTCTACCACGTCCTCAAGCACGTCGTCGGGGCCGAGGTCGAGTTCCTCTGGCACGACGACGACGACCTCGCCGGCAGCGACCTCGTGGTCCTGCCCGGAGGCTTCTCCTACGGCGACTACCTGCGCGGCGGCGCCCTCGCGGCGCTGGCGCCGATCCTCGGCGCGGTCCGCGGGCACGCCGAGCGCGGCGGCCTGGTGCTGGGCATCTGCAACGGCTTCCAGATCCTGCTCGAGGCGGGGCTGCTGCCGGGCGCCATGCGCCGCAACCGGGGACTTCGCTTCGAGTGCCGCGAGGTCTGGCTCAGGGTCGAGCGCGACGACCTGCCGTTCACCCGCGGCTTCCGGCGGGGCCAAGTCGTGCGGATGCCGATCGCCCACGCCGAGGGCAACTACGAGGACTCGTCGGAGGCGCTGGAGCGTCTGGAGTCCTCCGGCGGCGTCGTCTTCCGCTACGTCGGCCCCGACGGCGCCGAGGACGAGGCCTCGAACGTGAACGGCTCGGCACGCGCGATCGCCGGGGTGGTCAACGCCCGCGGCAACGTGCTGGGGATGATGCCCCACCCCGAGCGCTGCGCCGAGGAGGCGCTCGGCAACACCGACGGCCTGACGCTTTTCACCGGGCTGGCGCGCGGGGTCGGCGAGCTGCTCGAGGCCGCCCGATGAGCCCGCCGGCCGAGCCCGCCGTGGACGCCGCCCTGGCCGCGGCCCACGGCCTCTCCGGCGAGGAGTACGCCAAGCTGGTGGAGATCCTCGGCCGCGAGCCCTCCTGGACCGAGCTGGGGATCGCCTCGGCGCTCTGGTCCGAGCACTGCTCCTACAAATCCTCCAAGGTCTACCTGAAGGAGCTGCCCACCGAGGGGCCGCGGGTCGTCCACGGACCGGGGGAGAACGCCGGCGTGGTGGACGTCGGCGACGGCTGGGTGGCGGTCTTCAAGATGGAGAGCCACAACCACCCCAGCTTCATCGAGCCCTACCAGGGCGCGGCGACCGGCGTCGGCGGCATCCTGCGCGACGTCTTCACCATGGGGGCGCGGCCGATCGCCTGCCTCGACTCCCTGCGCTTCGGCGACCTGTCGGCGCCGCGGATGCCCTACCTCGTGGACGGGGTGGTGCGCGGCATCGGCGACTACGGCAACTGCGTGGGCATTCCCACGGTCGGCGGCGAGACCGGCTTCCACCCCTGCTACAACGGCAACATCCTGGTCAACGCCTTCGCCCTCGGCGTCGCCCGCCGCGAGCGGATCTTCCTCGCCCGCGCCAGCGGCGAGGGCAACCCGGTGCTCTACGTCGGCAGCCGCAC
>JBFJMD010000198.1:0-5466 GCA_041634115.1 Thermoanaerobaculia bacterium
GCCCTTCGCCTCCCGATCCTCGACGGAGAAAAGGACCCGGCAGGAGGGGTCGCCGAGGTCGGCGATCGCGCGGTCCACGGCCGGCCGGTAGCTGGCCTCCAGGGTGTGGAGGAAGCGGTTGTTCGGGGCCAGCAGCACCAAGCAGTCCGGCTCCTCGGACCGGACCTTGAGAGGGCCGAACCAGGTCGAGAACTCTTCCGGATCGAGCTCGCTGGCGAGCCTTTTTCGCAGTTTCTTCCAGAGAGTGGGAGCCATTTCCGGCTTCATTCGGGTCGAAGAGGTTTCCACAGGCGATCCACAGGCTGTGGAGAAGTTGCGTGCTGCGGAGCCGGCCGAGAAAGATCAAGATCCCGCGGAGCGGACGGGATCATAGCACACGGGAGGCGGCCGGCAAGCCATCCAAAAGGGCGGTTCCGGGACGGCGCGGGACGACTTTCTCGCGGAAGATGGCACGGCCCTTGCTACCAGGAAGGGGCAGAAGGTTATCTCGAGTTTTGTGGGGAGGTTCTCTACCATACGAAGTACCCGCCTACAACGAAGCCTGACGGCTTCAACTCACCCCCAGTTCCCTCCAAAATCCCCTAACTACACAGGGGTACAGCCACAAACACCCACCCCCGACAGAACCTCCCCATAAAGCTCAACCTCTCCCGGAAATCGACAGCAAGACCGCCGGGCCGCGAGTGCCCGGATGGCAGCCTCGCGCCGCGCCGCGTCAATTTGGCCCCCGCCGGGGCCCTGCGATAGCGTCGCCGGCCGGAAGGACCGCGCCCCGCGGCGTGACGGCTTCCGGGCCCATGACGACCGCCGCCAAGCTCCTGCGCTGGTACGACGGCGCCCGCCGGGACCTGCCCTGGCGCCGCACCCGGGACCCCTACGCGATCTGGGTCTCCGAGGTCATGCTGCAGCAGACCCGGGTCGAGACCGTCCTCGCCTACTACGAGCGCTTCCTGGAGCGGTTCCCGGGCGTGGCCGAGCTCGCGGCGGCGGAGCTGGACGAGGTCCTCGCCCTCTGGTCGGGCCTCGGCTACTACCGCCGGGCGCGCCAGCTGCACCGCGCCGCCCGCGAGCTGGCGGCACGCGGCGGCGCCTTTCCGGAGACGCCCCGGGATCTCGAGGCGCTGCCCGGGATCGGCCCCTACACGGCGGCGGCGATCGCCAGCATCGCGTTCGGGGTCGCGGCGCCGGTCCTCGACGGCAACGTCGTCCGGGTGGTCTCGCGGCTCGAGGGCTACGCCGGGGGCGCCGAGCGGGCGGCCGGTCGCCGCCGCCTCGCCGGCGCGGCGGCCCGCCTGCTCGACCCGCGGCGGCCCGGCGACTCCAACCAGGCGCTGATGGAGCTCGGCGCCGTCATCTGCCGGCCGCGGGCGCCGCGCTGTCCGGACTGCCCGCTCGCCGCCGGCTGCGTCGCCCTGGCGGAGGGCGAGCCGGAGCGCTACCCGCCGCCGCGCGCGCGCCGGCCCACCGAGCGGCTGCGCCGGCTGGGCGCGCTGGTCGAGGACGGCTCGCGGGTGCTGCTCGTGCGTCGCGCCGCCGACAGCGAGCTGCTCGCCGGCTTCTGGGAGGTCCCGTGGGTGGAGTGGTCGCGGCCGCGGGCGGCGGAGCGGCGGCTGGCGGAGCGCTACGGGGGGAGCTGGCGGCTGGGGCCGTCGCGGGGCTGGCTCCGCCACGGCATCACCTTCCGGGCGCTCGAGCTCGAGGTGCGCGAAGCGCGGCTGGCGGAGCGGGGCGCGGTGGAGGAGCGCGGCGAGGCCGGCTGGTTCGGGCGCGAGGAGATCGCCCGGCTGGCGGTCTCGTCGCTGGTGCGGAAGATCCTGGCTCAGGCCCCGGCCGGCACCTGACCGCCGGCGACCAGGAACCAGCCGACCAGCTTCTCGTCGATCTCGCGGAGCCTCTTCGCGACCAGCAGGCAGAGGATCTTGAGCAGGCGCAGCGAGGAGACCTTCTGGATGTCGAGGATGCCCTCGAGGACCTCGCTGGAGATCCCCAACACCACGGCGCCGGACCCGGGGTGGGCGCGGGCCGTCGCCGAGCGCGGCTCGCGGTCGATCAGCGCCATCTCGCCGAAGTAGTCGCCGCGGCCGAGGATCGCGAGCGCCTCCTCGCCCGCGCCGGGCACGAAGGTGCTGATCACCACCTGGCCGTCGGCGACGACGTACATGCGCTCGCCGGTCTCGCCCTCCTCGAAGATCACCTGGCCGGCCTCGTAGCGCTCCTCGCGGGAGAGCGAGGAGAGGAAGTTGATCTCCAGGGCCGAGAGCGCCTGTTCCCGGAAGATCCCGCGCTTCGTCGCCATGTCCACGTGGACCCGCTCGGCGCCGAGCCGCAGCCCGGAGCCGTCCTCGGCCCGGCCCTCCTCGCGCTCGCCGCCGAAGAAGCCGCTGACCCGCATGTTGGTCGCCCGCAGCTTGGCGGAGAGGCTGCGCCAGAGCGCCCAGTAGAGCGCCAGCTCCAGGGCGGGGTCGGCGGCGGCGGCGGCCTCCAGGGTGGCGGGCGAGAGGACCAGGAGCTCGACCGGGGTGGCCGATTCGACGTCGGTCGTGCGGCCGGAGCCGGCCACGAAACCGATCTCGCCGAGGAACTCGCCCGCCCGGATCCTGGCCAGGTCGAAGCTGCCGAAGGCGGTGCCGCGGTGGGCGCGGAGCTCGCCGCTGGCGATCAGGTAGACCTCGGCGGACTCGTCCCCCTCGCGGAACAGGGTCTCGCTCGGCGGCAGCGTCTTCTCCTCGAGGCACTCGGCGAGCTGCTCGAGCTGTCCCTCCGCGAGGTGGGAGAGCACATCGAAACGGCGAAGGGCCTGGGCACGATCCACGGCCCGACCATTGTAGGGAGTGCCGGCGGCGAGCGATGTTACGGATTTCTCAGCGGCGCCGGGGAGCCCGAGGCGGCGAATCCGGCTGGAGGGGCGGACGATCTCCGGCCGCCAGCCGCGCCGCCAGGCGGCTCTGCGGCGCCGAGCGCAGGCCCTCGCGGCGCGCCCAGTCCGCCCGCTCGCGGTCGCCGCCGGCGGCCCAGAGGTCGGCGGCGTGCAGGAACCACTCGCAGAAGAGCGGGTCGCCCGGCCCGAGATCGGTGCGGAGCTTGCTCTCGATCGGCGCCTCGACCTCGCCGAAGAGCCGCGCCGCCTCCTCGCGCCGCCCGCCGGCGAGGGCGACCCAGGCGCGATGCAGGGTCAGCGACTCGGCGAGGTCGGCGCGCACCGCGCCGGCGCGGGCGAAAAAGCCCTCGGCCTCGTCGAGCCGCCCGGCGTAGGCGGCCACCAGGCCCCGCTCGAGCCAGGCCTCACCGTCCTCGGGGTCGAGCGCCAGCGCCCGCGCCAGCAGCCCCTCGGCGCGCGCGAGCTCGAGCAGATGCTTGGCGCCCACCGCGCCCGCCAGCAGCTCCTCGCCGCCGCCGGCGGGGCCGGTCTCGGCGGCCGCGAGCGCCTCCTCGAACTCGCCGCGGCCGAGCGCCCCGGCGGCCCTGGGCCGCGGCGAGTGGCGGACGACGGCGACGACGACGAGCAGCAGCGCCGCGACCGCGAGGGCGAGCGCTCCGACGGCAAGGGCCTGCCCGAGATCCATGTTCGGGCGCTCAGAGCAGCGGCAGCTGCGCCGGCTGCAGGCGCTCCCAGGCCAGCGCCTCGACGGTGCCGAGCCACTCGCGGCGGGCGGAGGGCTCGAGCGACACGGCGGCGAGGCCGCGGCCGGCGAGCTCGGTGAGCAGCCGGCGGTCCACCGCCGACTGGAAGGACGGGTTGGTGGCGCGGACGCCGTCGGGGGAGAGCTCGCCGAGGATCGGCACGTGCACGAGCAGGTCGTAGGTGGTCATCCAGAAGCGGATGAGCGGCTCGAGGCCGTCCTGGCGGCCGGCCGCGATCAGCAGGTAGACGTAGTTGTCGAGGACGCTGCGGTCCGTGATCACGACCGGGTAGCGGGAGCTCGCCACCAGCTCCTCGGCGATCTGGGTGTGCAGGATCCAGGACTGGGCGGCGACGCTGGTCTCCTCGTTGATCGGCAGCGGGCAGCGGCGCGCGACCTCGTGCACGACGTCCACCGGCACGTCGCGCGCCTTGAGCCGCGCCGCCAGGCCGTAGCAGAGGGTGGTCTTGCCGACCCCGTGGCTGCCGATGAAGGCGACCTTGAGCGGCTCGCACTGGATGGCCATGCGGGGAGGATTGTAGCGCCCGGACCCGTGCCGGGCGCTTGGATTGGGCGCGCCCCCCCACAGGTCAGGGCGCTACCCGAGCGCGGCCTCAATCACGCCGAGCGCCGCGTCGAGCTGGCGTCGGGCGATCGTCAGTGGCGGCGCGACCTGGACCACGCGGCCGCTCGCGCCGCCGGCGAGAACCAGGACGCCGCGCCGCAGGCACTCCGCCGCGAGCCCGGCCGCGGCCGCGCGGGAGCCCATCTCGACCCCGCGGAGGAGCCCCACCCCGCGGACGCCGGCCACCGCGCCGAAGCGCTCCGGCCAGGCCGAGAGCCGCTCCTCCACCTCCGAGCCCAGGCGCGCCGCGCGCCCCGCGAGGCCCTCCTCCTCGAGCAGCTCGAGGGTCGCGAGCGCCGCCGCGCAGGCGACCGGATGGGCGACGAAGGTCGCCGTGTGGCGCGCCTCTCCGGGCGCCTCCCAGGCCGCCATCACGTCGCGCCGGCCGATCGCCGCCGCCACGGGGTAGCCACCGCCGAGCGCCTTGCCGCAGCAGAGGAGATCGGGCCGGACGCCCTCGTTGTCAACAGCGAAGCGGCGCCCGGTGCGGCCGAAGCCGGTGTAGATCTCGTCGGCGACCAAGAGGACCCGGCGCGCCCGGCATGCGCCGGCCAGGGCCGCGAGCCAGCCCGCGGGCGGCGGCAGGGAGCCCTCGCGGCCGACCACCGGCTCGACGATCGCGCAGCCCACGTCCTCGTGGTTGGCGAGGAGGCGCTCGACTTCGGCCGGCGGACAGCCGAACGGGAGCCGCCGCACGTGCGGGTTGAGCTGGGCGGCGAACGGCTCGCGGAAGGCCGGCCGCGAGGAGACCGCCAGCGCCCCGGCGGTCAGCCCGTGGTAGCCGGGGTCGAAGGCGAGGACCCCGGGCCTTCCGGTCGAAAGCAGCGCGGTCTTGAGCGCGATCTCGACCGCGTCTGCCCCCGAGATCGCGAAGTAGACCCGCGGATCGTCGACCGGCGCCAGCGCGCAGAGCCGCGAGGCGAGCTCCACCCGAACCGGATGCGCGTGCACGTCCCCGAGCCCGTGCGCCAGCTCCCCCGCCTGCCGCCGCGCCGCCGCCACCACCCGCGGGTGCCGGTGGCCGACCGCCGCCGCCCCGAAGCCGGCCGTGAGATCCACGTACCGGTTGCCGTCCACGTCGAGGACGTTGGCGCCCCTCGCCTCCCGCCAGAGAATCGCCGCCGCGCCGGCCTCCCCGCCCGGCAGCGTGTTGATCCCCGGCGCCTCGAATCGCCCGAGGTCCCGCGACAGCGCCCGCGCCCGAGGCCCGGGCGGCGGCAC
>JBFJMD010000199.1:0-5461 GCA_041634115.1 Thermoanaerobaculia bacterium
CGAGGTGCCGGTCATCGCCACCCGGGTCGGCGGGCTGCCCGAGGTCGTGGTGGACGGCGAGAACGGATTCCTGCTGCCGCCCGGCGACGTCGAGGGGATGGCCGCGGCGGCGGTCTCGCTGCTCGAGGACGCTCCGCGGCGCCGCCGCTTCGGCGCGTCGGCGCGGCGCCGGAGCCTGGAGCTGTTCAGCCAGGACCGGGTGGTGGATCGCTACCGCGAGGTCTACCGGCGGGCGCTGGCCTGACGTCGCCTAGCGCGGGCCCCTTGCCGACGGCGGGCGCCTCAAGTACACTCTCTTTACAGTCCTATTGCGGCCTCGGCCATCGATTCTCAGAGGAGACGCGCGCATGAGTGAACCTGGAGCTCCCCCGCCGCCCCCCACCGATCAGACTCCGCCCGTGCCGCCTCCGGCGCCCGCTCCGGCGAAGGAGCGGAACAGCGTGATGATCGTCCTCTCCTATCTCTGGCTGCTCGCGCTCGTGCCGCTGCTGGTCGAGAAGGAGGATCAGGAAGTGCAGTGGCACGCGAAGCACGGCCTGGTGCTGACCGCCGCGTGGATCATCCTCTTCGTCGCGCTCACGGTCGTGGGGATGGTCCTGGGCGCCGTGTCCGCGGGCATCGGCAGCTGCCTCATGGGCGTCTTCCAGCTCGTGGTCATGCTGGGCATCATCGTGATCCACGTGATCTGCATCGTGAAGGGGATCAACGGCGAGCGCTTTCTCGTTCCGGGCGTGAGTCAGTACGCCGACAAGTTCTGATTCGGGGACCCGGCCGCCATGGCCGGTCGTCGACTCGACGGGCGGTGCGGGGCTCCGGACCGCCTTTCGTGTTCCGTGACCCGTAGACCAAAGCCGTGGATCGCCGCGGCCGTGGCGCTGGCCCTCCTGGGCGCCGACCTTTCACGGCCGCCGCAGCGTCAGGTCGCGGCGAAGCTGCTGGTTGGCGCGATCGAGGTCTACCAGGGGACGCTCTCGCGGGCGATGCCGGCGCTCGGGGTCGAGTGCCGCTTCACCCCCACCTGCAGCCACTACGCGGTCGCCTCGATCCGAACCCGCGGCGCCCTCTTCGGCACGGCCCGGGCGCTCGGCCGGCTCGCCCGCTGCGGCCCCTGGACCCCGGCCGGCACGGTCGATCCGCCGTAGAAGAGCGGCGTGGCAGGCTTCTCGTGCCTCGCCGGAACGAGCCTCCCGTCAGCGGTCGGCTCTGGCGAGCAGGGCGTAGCCGATCGCGGAGACGGCGAGGGTGGGTAGCGTCGCCCCGATGCCGGGGGCGAAGCGCTGGAGCGCCTGGTAGGTGAGGATCCCGGCGAGCCAGGCGGCGATGGCGCTCGTCCGCAGGCGCGGGGCCGCCGTCGGCCGCGTGATCGGTGCCCGCGCCCGGAAGTAGTGCACCGCGGTGACCGCGACGATCGGCAGGAGAAACGTCGCGATCCACCCCATGAAGCCGGCGTAGCGGTCGAGCAGCCGCGGCGAGAGCGCTCCGAAGGCGACGCCGATGCCGCCGACGAGGAGCACCGTCGTGCGCTCCGGCGCGCCGGCCCAGAGGTTCTTGACCGCCAGCGAAGAGAGGTAGATGTTGACGAAGTTGGTGGTGATCGCCGACAGCGCCAGCAGCAGCAGCGCCCCGATCGGCAGCCCCAGCCCGAGGATCATCTCCGTCGGGTCGTTGCCGCCGCCGGCGAGGCCGGCGCCGGCGCCGACCACCATCAGCCAGGCGCTGGAGAGCGCGAGCCCGAAGAACGCCGCCTGACTGGCGCGCCGCTCGCTGCGCTGGAAGCGGGTGTAGTCGGCGAACATGAGGCTCCAGCTGATCTGATAGCCGATGACGATGTCGAGACCGGCGAGCAGGCCCAGGGTGCCGGTCCCGGGGCGGGTGAGCGACTCGCGGCCGGCCTCTCCGAAGAGCGCCACCGTGATCCCGAGGCCGACGACCAGCATCAGCGGCACGGCGATGCGGTCGAAGAGCACCATCGCCCGCGGGCCGGTGAGCGCCACCGCCACCGCCGCCCCGCCCACGATCAGGTTCCAGCCCCACGCCGGTCCGCCGACCAGCGACACCAGCGCCCCCGAGGCGATGACGTTGTTGAGCGCGATCCAGGCGAAATTGGTGATCACCAGGAGCAGCGAGATCGCCGCCGCCCCGTAGCGGCCGAAGGGGTGGCGGAGGACGACCATGCTGGGCAGGCCGTAGCGCGGGCCGAGGCGCGCCAGGAGCGCGATCGGCAGGGTCCCGGCGACGATGCCGGCGCCGACCAGCAGGCACGCCTCGCGGAATCCGAACGCCGGGGCCAGCGAGCCGCCGGTGACCAGCGTGGTGGTGACGATGTTGGCGCCGGCGAAGAGCAGCAGCACGTCCTGGAGCGACGCCCGCCGCCGCCCCTCGGGCACGGGAGAGAGATCGAGGCCGGTCTCCAAGGTGGCGCGGATGCTACCATTCCGGGCTTGCGATGAACGCGAAGGCCCGGCCGCTCGAGCTCCGAAGACTCCCCGACGTGAGACGCCTTCGCATCACCTGGGACGACGGACACACGGCCGAGTACGACTACGACTACCTGCGCGGCTACTGCCCCTGCGCCGGGTGCCAGGGGCACACCGCGCTGGGGATCAAGTTCCACCGCCCGGCGGCGCCGGTCGAGCCGATCTCGATCCAGCCGGTGGGAAACTACGCCGTCTCGTTCCACTGGTCGGACGCGCACGCCACCGGCATCTACCGCTTCGACTTCCTGCGCGAGATCTGCCCGTGCGACGCCTGCGGCGAGAAGAGCGACGGCGAATCGGACTGAGACCGACAGGAGAGAAACGGAATGAGATCAGCTTGGATCTGCGTGGCGGCCCTGGCGATGCTGGTGACGGCGGCGGCGGCCGAGGAGGGGACGATGACCGACCGAGTGGCGCTCGAGACGAGCAAAGGGAGAATCGTGATCGAGCTCGACACCGCCAAGGCGCCGCAGACCGTCGGGAGCTTTCTCGCCAACGTGCGCGAGGGGTTCTACGACGGCACGATCTTCCACCGGGTGATTCCCCGGTTCATGATCCAGGGCGGGGGCTTCACCGAGGACCTGGCGCTCAAGCCGACCACCAAGACCCTCTTCAACGAGGCCGCGAACGGGCTCAAGAACGTGCGCGGCTCGGTGGCGATGGCGCGCAAGCCCGACCCGCACAGCGCCTCCGTCCAGTTCTTCATCAATCTGGTGGACAACGACTCGCTCGACCATACGGCCGAGACCGACCGCGGCTGGGGCTACGCGGTCTTCGGCCGGGTGGTCGAGGGGATGAACGTCGTGGACGCGATCGCCGGGGTGCGCACCGGCCGCCGCGGGCCGATGGCCGACGTGCCGGTCGAGCCGGTGTTGATCGAGAAGGCGTCGGTCGTCGCCGCGCCGGGCGAGTAGCCGGAACGGGCCGCGGCCCGCACCCCCGTCGATCGCCGCGCCGCAGGCTACTTCTTGGTCTTCTTCCGAATCAAGGCCAGGCAGGCCCAGAGGATCTCGATCTGCTCTTCGCCCTGCGGCAGCGAGAGGTCGCGCCAGACGTCGCGGGTCGCCGACAGCAGCTCGTGGAAGTCGACGGCGAGCTTCTTGTCGATGATCCGGCGCATGGCCGCGAAGAGGTCGGGCACGGTCCACAGCGACGGCCGCCGGCCGCGCAGCTCCCGCCAGGCGACCTTGAGGTTCTCGAGCCGCCGCCGCGAGACCTCCCGATCCTTGTAGCGCAGGCGCAGCCGGCCGACCTCGGCCAGGCGCTCGAACTCCTCGTCCTCGGGCACCCGCAGGCTGCTGATCACCTGCCAGTGCTGCGGCAGCAGCTCTTCCTTGCGGATCTGCATGATCGTCGCGTCGAAGAGCTTGGTGTTGAGCAGGTTGAAGAGGTTCGAGAGGCTGGGCAGGTCGGCCCCCTCGACCCAGGCCGCGATCTGCTCCGGGCTGGGCAGCTCGCGCGGCGCTTTCGCCGCGGCCGCGGCCGGGGGCTTGGGCTTGGCGGCGGGCGGAGGCGCCGGCTTCGCCTCGCCGTTGCCGGCCTCGGGGCTCTCGGCTCCTTCCGGCGCCGCGGCGGGCTCCGCGCTCGGTTCGGGGTTCTCCGGCATGGCGCCGACTGTAACCAAGAAGCGGTCCCCTGCCAAGCGCGCCGTTGATAGCATCCGCGCGATGATCGCGGGCCGTGCCACTCCGGAAGGGACCGGGCGCTTCCGGCGCCGCTTCGAGGGCGACGTCGCGGAGGGCCACTTCCGCGGCGTCGGCGGCCTCTGGCTGTCGTCGATCGGCCTCGGCACCTATCTCGGCGAGGCGGACGCGGAAGCCGACGAGGGCTACGAGCAGGCCGTGCTCGCGGCGCTCGCGGCCGGCTGCAACGTCTTCGACACCGCCGTCAACTACCGCCACCAGCGCAGCGAGCGGGCGATCGGCCGCGCGCTGGCGCGGGCGTTCGAGCGGGGCCTGGCGCGGCGCGACGAGGTCTTCGTCTCGACCAAGGGCGGCTTCCTGCCGTTCGACGCGGAGCAGCCCGCCGAGCCCGCCGGCTACCTGCGCTCGACCTATCTCGACACGGGGCTGGTCGAGCGGGAGGACCTGGCGGCAGGCTGCCACTCGATCGCGCCGCGCTACCTCGAGGACCAGCTGGCGCGAAGCCGCGCCAACCTGGGCCTCGCGACCCTCGACCTCTACTACCTGCACAACCCGGAGACGCAGGCCTCCGAGCGCGGCCGCCCGGCGGCCGAGGAGCGCCTGGCCCGGGCCTTCGCCTGGCTCGAGGAGAAGGTCGGCGAGGGCGCGATCGCGGCCTACGGCGCCGCGACCTGGGACGCCTTCCGGGTGGGGCCGGAGGACCGCTCGCACCTGTCGCTGGAGAGGCTCGCCGAGCTGGCGGCGGCCGCCGCGCCCCGTCCCGGCTTTCGCGCGGTCCAGCTCCCGCTCAACCTGGGCATGCCGGAGGCGCTCGTGCGCCCGACCCAGGTCCGGGAAGCGGCCACGATCCCCGCCCTCGCCGCCGCCCGTGCCCTCGGCCTCGCCGCCTTCACCTCCGCCTCGATCCTGCAGGGGCGGCTCGCCCGCGACCTGCCGCAGGCGGTGCTCGAGGCGCTCCCCGGCCTCGAGACCGACGCCCAGCGCGCCCTCCAGTTCACCCGCTCCGCCCCCGGCGTCACCACTGCCCTGGTCGGCATGTCGAGCCCCGGCCACGTGACCGAGAACCTCGCCGTCGCCCGAGTTCCCCCCGCCCCACCGGAGACCTACCGCCGCTTCTTCGGCGGCTGACCGCGGGGCCAGCGCGAGCTGGTCGGATTCTGACGGGACCGCTTCGGCACCTCCGGCGCTCCGGGTTCCGGGGAGGCCCTCCCGGCTACCGGCGCGAGCAACTCAGCCTTTGATGTTGGGGCTCGCGCCTGCGCTCCGCGTGCGCGCCGGCCGGCGGTACCCTTCGGAGGCTCGAGTGGGTGCTGGCGGAGAGCTACCCGGAGAGGGCCTCCC